>JBKPMQ010000216.1:0-3206 GCA_046732235.1 Actinomycetota bacterium | reverse complement strand
CCCCCACTCGTCCTCTCCGACGATCACCACGGTGCCGGCGCCGCGGCGGGCGGCCAGCTCGAGCGTGCGCTTCAGCCGCCGGCCGCCATACGCGGCGTCGCTGCGCAGGCCGGCGGCGCGGGCGTCGTCCATGAGCGCGTGCACCCGCGGCCGGGCGGCGTCGTCGAGCACGGCGAACATGACGTCGAGGGCGGGCTCGGCCCCCTCGCCGGCGACCATCTCTTCGAGCGTCAGCACGAGCCGCTCCACGCCGGCGCCGAACCCGACGCCCGGGGTGTGCGGGCCGCCGAGCTGCTCGGCCAGGCCGTCGTAGCGCCCGCCGCCGGAGAGCGTCGACTGCGCGCCGAGCGCGGGCCACTGCCACTCCCACGCGGTGCGCGTGTAGTAGTCGAGCCCGCGCACGAGCCCCGGCTCGACCCGGTAGCCGACGCCGCGCGCGTCGAGCTGTGCACGCACGGCCGCAAAGTGCTCGCGGCACGCGTCGCACAGGTGGTCGGTGATCTTCGGCGCGTCCGCGAGCACGGCCTGGCAGGAGGCGTTCTTGCAGTCGAAGACGCGCAGCGGGTTCGTGTCGCGGCGCTCGCGGCACTCCTCGCAGAGCTCGTCCAGGTGCTCGTCGAGGAAGGCGACCAGGAGCTCGACGTAGGCGGGGCGGCAGGTCTCGTCGCCGATCGAGTTCAGGAGCAGCGTGAGGCCCGTCACTTCGACGTTACGGTACCAGCGGGCCTGGAGCGCGATCAGCTCGGCGTCGAGCCCCGGATCCTCGCTCCCGATCGCCTCCGCGCCGAACTGGTAGTGCTCGCGGTAGCGGCCCTTCTGCACGGCGCTGTAGCGGAACATCGGCGCCTCGTACCAGAGCTTCAGCGGCTGGGGCTGGTGGTGCAGGCCGTGCTCGAGGTAGGCCCGCATCACGCCGGCGGTGCCCTCGGGGCGGAGCGTCAGATCACGGCCGCTCCGGTCCTGGAAGCTGTACATCTCCTTGCGGACCACGTCCGATCCCTCCCCCGACGTGCGCCGGTAGATGCCCGTGTCCTCGAACGTCGGCGTCACCACCTGGCCGTAGCCGGCCGACTCGAACACGCGCCGGGCGTGGTCGAGCACGGACCGGCGCAGCGCCGCCCGCGGCCCGTACCAGTCGAGGGTGCCCCGCGGCGCCTGGAAGTCGCGGCTCACGCCCGCAGCGCCCCGAGGAAGGGGTTCGACCCGAGCTCGTGGCCGAGGGTGGTCGCCGGCCCGTGGCCCGGCAGGACGACCGTGTCCTGCGGATAGGCGTCCATCAGCCGGCGGATGCTGGCGACGAGCGTCCCCATGTCGCCGCCGGCGAGGTCGGTGCGGCCGACCGACCCGGCGAAGAGCACGTCGCCCGAGAACAGGTGGCCCCCGGAGTGGAACGCGATCGAGGCGGGCGAGTGGCCCGGCACGGGCGTCGTGTCGAAGTCGATCCCGGCGACCGACACGAGCTCGCCCCCGTCCAGCAGATGGTCGGGCTCGTAGGACGCGCCGGCGAGCGCGCGCAGGTCGCCGGCCTCGCCGCGCGGCATCCACACGTCGATGCCGGCCGCCTCGGCGACGCCCTTCACCGCTCCCAGATGGTCGTGGTGCCCGTGGGTCACGAGGACGCCCGCGGCCTTCCAGCCGCGGTCGTCCAGCACCGAGAGCACCGTGTCAGGCGAATCGCCGGGGTCGATGACGGCGGCCTCGGACGCGCCCTCGCGCGCGACGAGATAGCAGTTCGTCTGGTAGGCGCCCAGGGGCAGCTGCACGATGTCCAGCATTCGACCGGGCAGCCTAGATGATTGATCGGTAAGTCCCGTGATGTCCAAGGTGCAAGCCCGATGGGCTTGCACCGGTCAGCGGTGACCTGCGATCACGCAGACGCCCATGCGCGATGCGACGGTTCGCAGCCGCAGCCCTACCAGCGACCCGACCGACCGGCAACCGTGGTGCGTCCAGGCGCGCGAGGACTTACCGATCGATCATCTAGACGGTCAGGGGGTCAGCCCGATCCGCCGTGCTTCTTCTGCCAGCGGCGCCACGCGAACGTTTCGGTGATCGTCCCGATCGACCAGAAGAGGATGAACATCACGACCGCGTTGAACGCCTTCACACCGGTGCTCATGTTCCCGCCGAGCGACGTGTAGGTGATGGCGATGTAGAAGAGCACCGCGAAGATCGCCGCCCGCTTGGCGGCCCGGACGGCCGAGGGCTGGGGCGGCTCACCGCGCCGGCGGACGGCCTGGCCCGGCTTCGAGCTCTTCTCGCTCGTCTCCGGCCGGGGTTCCTCGTCGCCGAAGACCCGCCCGCGGCCGACGGCCCGCTGGTACTTGCGCTTCTGCTGCTTGCGGTTGGCCACGCACCCAGTCTACCGGGCGACCGCCGCAGGCCCCGCCCGGGGATTGGCGAACTCTTCGACGCGGGCTTGCACCTTCACCGGTTCCGGCTAGTCTGGGGAAGGCAATGAGCACGTCCCTCTCATCGCTCGTGTCGCTCCTGCCTGCCGCGAGCGTGATCGTCACCGGTGTCATCCTGGGGGTGCTCCTGGCGCGGGTCGACAACCGGGCCGAGGAGCGGCTCGACCCCTAGCGGATGTCGACGATGACCACCACGGCGGTCTCGCGGCGCCGCGTGCGCGCGCTGCCGTCGTCGACGCTGCCCGGCTGGGCGCAGCCGCCGCACGGCTGGCAGGCCTACGCGATCTTCCTCGGGCTGCCGCTCTGGTGGCTCGCGGGCTTCTCGTTCTTCATGTGGCCGCTGATCGTGGCGCCGATCGTGTACCCGCTTCTGCGTCGTGGGGAGCTGCGCGCGCCGCGCCGCTTCGGGATCTGGCTCCTGTTCGTGGGCTGGATGATCGCGTCGGGGCTCGAGCTTCAGAGCGCGAGCCGCGCGATCGCGTGGTCGTGGCGACTCTCGTTCTACCTGTCCGCCACGGTCCTCTTCCTGTGGATCTACAACGCCTCGCGCGAGCGCGTGCCCACGCGTTCGGTCATCAACGGCATGGCCGGCTTCTGGGTGTGCGTGATCTACGGCGGCTGGCTGGCCGTGCTCTACCCGACGCTCTCGCTCTCCAGCCCCGCGGAGTACGTCTTCCCCCACTCGCTCCTCAACAACACGTACTTCTACGCCCACGTGCACCTGCAGGTCGCGGAGGTGCAGCGGTTCCTCGGCTTCGAGGAGGGCCGGCCGCAGACGTTCTTCGCCTACACGAA
>JBKPMQ010000215.1:0-19450 GCA_046732235.1 Actinomycetota bacterium | reverse complement strand
AGATCCATGGCCGCGGACTATCCCCGATCCGCACTCACGGCGCGGCGGCTGCCGCCGCGGCCGCGGCGTCCTCGCGCCGGCCCGCCCGCAGGAGGGCGAGCGCGATCAGGAGGCACCAGGCGGCCAGGAGCGCGTAGGCGGCGCGGTCGCCGGGGCCGGCGATGACGGCGCCCGCGACCAGCGGACCGACAAAGTTCGCCGCTCCCCAGACGACCCCCATCAGGCCGTTGACCGTCCCGGTCCCGAACCCGAGCCGGCCCGCTCCGAGGGCACCGAGCGGGAAGGCCATCGCGTACGGCGCCCCGACCGCGATCGACCGCACCAGGACGGTCAGCACCACCGGCGAGCCCGCCCCCGACAGGAGCACCGGGATCAGCGCCGCCGCCTGAAGCGCGGCCAGGAGCGCCGCCAGGCGCAGGGAGACGGCCCGGCGGCCGACGCGGGCGACCGCCACGCTCGACACGATGAAGATCGTCGAGGCGACCGAGAACCACGCCCCGATCTCGCCCGACGAGAGGCCCTGGTCGCCCAGCTGGAGCGGCGCGACCAGGTTCACGACGCCGTCGCCGACGCCGCCGAGGAGCATGATCGCGATCGCCCCGGCCAGCACCGGCGACGTTCGCATGCCTTCCGCGATCTTGCGCAGCGGCTGGTGGCCGTGGCGCATCCGCGTGCCCGGGTCGCCGAGCGCGAGCGCTGCGACCACGGCGATCATCGGCACCCCCGCGACGGCGAACACGGCGCCCCGTGCGACGTGGTCGGCGAGCAGGCCGGCGACCACCGGCCCGATCATCGACCCGACGCCCGCGGTGGTCACGACGAGCGCGAGGGCGCGGTCGCGGATGTCCTCCTCCGCCGAGTCGCTCAGCCACGAGATGCCCGCCGACCAGATCGTCCCCGAGCCGACGCCGAACGCGAGCCGCGAGGCCAGCAATGCCTCGAAGTTCGGGGCGACGGCACTCCCGAGCATCGCGGCGGCCGCGATGGCGGATGCGACCAGCGTGACGATGCGGGCGCCGAAACGGTCGCTCAGCCGCCCGGCCGGCACCGATGCGACGACGATCGCGAGGCTGGCGGCAGAGAGGAGCGCGCCGGCGCGCACGTCGGACAGGTCGTAGGCTCGCGTGTAGGCCGGGACGAGCGGGACGATCGAGAGCAGCGCCACCTCGTCCAGGAAGACGAGCACGTAGAACAGCAGGAACGGCCGCCGCATGGACGCGAAACTGTATCCAGTCGGGCGTCAGCGGATAGCGTTTCGGCCGTGAAGGCCGTCGCGACGATCGGCGACAACTGCGTCGACCGCTACCTGCCGCCGCTCGACCGCGAGTTCGTGGGCGGGAACGCGCTCAACGTCGCGGTCGGGCTGCGCCGCCACGGCCACGACGTCGCCTACGCAGGGGCCGTCGGGTCGGACGCCGCCGGCGAAAAGGTGCTGGTCGCCGCGCGGGCGTACGGGATCGGCACAGCCCACGTCCGCGTGGGCCCCGGCGCGACCGGGACGACCGTGATCCGGATGACCGACGACGGTGACCGCGTCTTCGAGAGCGAGGTGCTGGGCGAGAGCGCGACCTACAGGCCGGACGCGGCGACCCTCGCCGAGCTCCGAAACCGTGCGTGGGTGCACGGCGCCGGGCTGGCCGGCGGCGTGGACGGCTTCGTCAGTCTGCGCCGCTCGGGCGTGCGTCTCTCGTTCGACTTCTCGCATCTGTCATCGCCGGAACGGATGACCGCGCTGTGCCCCTACCTGGAGGTCGCATTCCTTTCAGCCCCCGGCGATGAGGCCGCGGAGGCGGCAGGCCTCGCCGAGCGGGCGGTCACCGCCGGAGCCGCGACCGCGGTCGTCACCCGCGGCCGCCACGGCAGCGTGGCCCTCACCGACCGCGTCCATCACCAGCCGCCGGTGCCCGTATCGGTCGTCGACACTCTGGGCGCGGGCGACGCCTACATCGCCGCATGCATCTCGACCCTCGTCGAAGGCGGGCCGCTCGAGACGGGACTCCGGCTCGGCGCCGAGGCGGCGGCGCGGGCCTGTACGGACTACGGCGCCTATGACCAGAGCTATCCGAGGGCCCGGACTTCATCGATACTCTCCTGAGGTGACTCTTGCCGTCCGCATCGACGACTGCCTCTCCATCCGGGAGGGACACCTGTGGATCGAGGAGTGCGACGCGGTTGAGCTCGCACGGCGGTTCGGCACACCGCTCTACGTCGTCTCGGAGGACCAGCTGCGGCGCAACGCCCGCCGGATCGGGGCGGCGTTCGCGGCCGGCTGGCCCGGCGGGCCCGTGTCGCTCCTGCCCTCGCTCAAGGCCAACCTGTCGCTGGCGCTCCGGGCCGTCCTGAACTCGGAAGGCCTGGGCGCGGACACGTTCGGGCCGGGCGAGCTCCACGCCGCCCTCACGGCCGGCACGACGCCGGAGCTGATCTCGGTGAACGGCTCGGTGAAGGATGCCGAGCTCGTCCGCCGCGCGGTGGCCGCCGGGGCCCGGGTGACGCTGGACAGCCCGGCAGAGCTCGACCTCGTCGCCGAGGCGGCGCGGGCGACCGGGCAACCCGCGCGGGTGCGCCTGCGGCTGCGGCCGGACTACGACGGCCTCGACCAGCCCTCGCAGCTCGACCCGGGCCGGTCGGTGCGCGACTCGGCGCAGCGCTACAAGCCGGGCATCGCGCTCGAGGACGCGGCGGCCGTCGCGGGAGGGGCGCTCGCGGCCGAGGGGGTCGAGCTCGTCGGCGTGATGGCCCATCTCGGCCGCCACAGCACCGACCCGGCCGTGTGGGCGGGGATGGGGACGAGCTTCGCCACTGCGATCGGCGGGCTGTGCCGCGCGCTCGACGGCTGGCGGCCCCAGCAGATCGACGTCGGCGGCGGCTACCCGGCCCCGCGCGATCCCACCGGGCACAGCGCCGCGCCGGCGATCGAGACGATCGCCGAGGCCCTCACCGGCGCGCTCCGGGCGGGCCTTGACCAGGCCGGCGTCGACACCCGCGGCGTCCGGCTCGAGGCCGAGCCCGGGCGGGCGCTCTACGCCGACACCGGCATCCACCTGACGACGGTGCGCAACACGAAGCGGCAGACGCGGCCGCTGGCGTGGGCGTGGGTCGAGACGGACACGACCGAGATGTTCATGGCCGACCTCCTGATCGAGCACGCCCGCTTCGGCGTGATGGCGGCGTCGCGGGCCGACGCCGAGCCGGAGCTCGACGCCGACGTGGTCGGGATGTCGTGCGGGTTCGACGTGATCGCCCCCGAGGCGCGCCTGCCCGCGGTCGCACCCGGCGACGTGCTCGCGTTCCTGGACACCGGCGCCTACCAGGACGCCTGCGCCTCCAACTTCAACGGCCTGCCGCGCCCGGCGACGGTGCTCGTGCACGGCGCGGAGGCCGAGGTGGTGAAGCGGGCAGAGACGGTCGCCGAGGTCTTCGCCCGCGATTCGATCCCGGCGCGCCTGCGGTGACAGTCACCGGCCTCCACCACGCCAGCCTGACGGTTGCCGACCTCGACCGGTCGTTGCACTTCTATCGCGACCTGCTGGGCGTGCCGGTGCGCGAGCAGGTGGACGCGGCCGCCGAGACGTTCAGCGCCGTCTCCGGCGAGGCGTCCGAGCACGTGCGGATCGCGGATCTCGACCTCGGCGACGGGCGCGTCCTCGAGCTGATCGAGAACCGCGACGGGAACGCGTCGCCGGACCACGCCGGCAGCCACATCGCGTTCCAGGTCGACGACATCGTCGCCACCTACCGGCGGCTCGTGAGGGCGGGAGTCAAGGCGCGCTCGAAGCCGCAGCCGCTCGGCCCCGAGGCGGGCCGGCACTGGGCTGGCTGCATCGTCGTCTACATGACCGACCCGGACGGCGCCACCGTCGAGCTCGTCCAGGTGCCGGAGGGGTGACCGACGCGCAGGTGACGCTCGCGGCCGGGGGCTTGAGGGCGGCGTTCGTCCCAGAGCTCGCCATGGTGGGCTGCTCGCTCACCCACCGGGGCGTCGAGGTGCTCGGCCTCCGCGACGGCGCCGGGGCCTACCGCGCGCAGGGCGCAACCTTCGGGATTCCGCTCCTGCATCCCTGGGCGAACCGGCTCGCCCGGCCCCTGCCGGCATCCGACCTCGTCCCGCACGACCCGAACGGTCTTCCGATCCACGGCGTGCTCCCGCGGGTGCTGCCGTTCCACGTGACGGAACGCTCCGAGACGTCCGTGCGGGCCGAGTTCGACACGCACGACAACCCTGCGGTGCTCGAGGTGTTCCCGCACCCGCACACGCTCACCGTGGTCGCGACCCTGGACGACATCGGGCTCGAGATCCGCACGACCCTGCGCGCCCACGGCCGGCGGCCCTGCCCGGTCTCGTTCGGCTACCACCCGTACCTGTATCTCCCCGGCGTCCCGCGGGCCGAGTGGGCGATCGACGTCCCCGCCCGCACCCGAATCGTGCTCGACGAGCGCAGCATCCCCACCGGCGACCGCGAGCCGGTGACGGTCGCGCCGGGCCCGCTCGGCGACCGCACGTTCGACGACGGCTACACCGACCTGGGCGCCTCCCCGCGGTTCACCCTCGCCGGCGGCGGCCGCACGCTGGTCGTCGAGTTCCTCGAGGGCTACGAGTACGCCCAGGTGTACGCGCCGGCCGAGCACGACCTGATCGCCTACGAGCCGATGACGGCGCCCACGAACGCCCTCGCGAGCGGCGACGGCCTCCAGGTGGTGCGCCCGGGCGAGTCCTACACTGCCGCCTTCCGCATCTCGGTGGCCTGAATAACCGGGGTCAGACCCCTTTTATTCATCCGTCGTGCATAACCGGGGTCAGACCCCTTTTATTCACCCGTCCGATGAATCGAGGCCGAGGTCGCGGACGGCGAACTGGACGGCCTCGGAGAACGTCGGGTAGGGCTGGATCGTGTCGAGCAGGACGCCGATCGGCACCTCGGCCCGGATGGCGAGCGTGAGCTGTCCCAGCCACTCGCCCGCCTCTGGCCCGACGGCGACCGCGCCCACCAGCACCCGCCGCCCGGGGTCGGCGAACACCTTCAGGAACCCCGGCCGCTTCGGCCGCTCGTAGGTCGAGAGCCGCGCGACCGAGCCGCGCTCGCCGACCACGGCGCCCTCGCCCGACGTGTCGCCGACCGAGGCGACCTGCGGGTCGGTGAACGTGACGGCGGGGATCGCCCGGTAATCGGCCCGCACCTCGCGGCCCGCCATGTCGGCGGCCGCGAGCCTGGCCTGGTACTTGCCGACGTGGGTGAACATGGCGATCCCGGTCACGTCGCCGGCCGCCCACACGCTCTCGGCGGCGCGCAGACGCTCGTCGACCTCCACGCCCCGCTTCGAGATCGACACGCCGAGCGATTCCAGGCCCAGCCCTTCGACGTTCGCCCGCCGCCCCGTCGCAACCAGGATGCGGTCGGCGGCGATCGTCTCGCCGCCGCCGAGGTGCATGCGCACGCCGGGCTCGACCGACTCGATCTCCGCCCCGAGGCGCAACGCGATCCCCTCGCCCTCGAGAACGTCGGCGATCAGCTTTCCGGCGTCCGGATGGTCGGCGCCCAGCAGCCGGTCGGAGAGGTCGACGAGCGTGACGGTCGAGCCCATCCGGCCGAACGCCTGCGCGAGCTCGCAGCCGACCGGGCCCGCGCCGATCACGATCAGCCGCGCCGGCACCTCATGGGTGGAGGTGGCCTCCCGGTTCGTCCAGTAGTCGACGTCCTCGAGCCCCGGGATGGGCGGGATCGTCGGCACCGAGCCCGTCGCGACCAGGAGGCGCGTGAACTCGATGGTGCGGTCACCGACCTCGACGCGGCCCGGGCCGGCCACCCGCGCCCGCCCGCGGACGAGCTCGATCTCGCGGTCGGCCAGCCAGTCCTCCTGGCTCGAGTCGTCGAGGTTCCCGGTGACCTGGTCGCGATGCCAGAACGCCCGCGCCACGTCGATCGTCCCGGTCACCGCCTCGGCGGCACCGGGCACGAGCCGGGCCGCGGCGATCGCCTCGGGCGGGCGCAGGAGCGACTTCGACGGCATACATGCGTAGTAGGAGCACTCGCCACCGACCAGCCCCTCCTCGACCAGGGTGATCGGCGCCTCCGGCGCGAGCGTCCGGAGCGTGCCCGCCGCCGCCTCGCCCGTCGAGCCCCCTCCCAGGATCACGGTCCGGCCGTTCATCCGCGGCATCATAAGCGTCGGATAGCCTCTCCGATCGACCCGACGTCCCACCAGGGGGTGCAGCCGTGTTGCGCGAGTTCAAGCAGTTCATCATGCGCGGGAACGTCGTCGACCTGGCGGTCGCGGTCGTCATCGGCACCGCGTTCGCCGCGGTCGTCGCCGCCTTCGTCGCCGACATCATCACGCCGCTGATCGCGGCGATCTTCGGCAAGCATGACTTCGGCAACCTGCGCTTCACGATCAACAACAGCAAGTTCCTGTACGGCGACTTCATCAACGCCCTGATCACCTTCCTGTCCGTCGCCGCGGCGATCTTCTTCTTCATCGTGAAGCCGCTGAACGTGCTCGAGGCGCGGCGAGCCGCGGGCGCCCCGACCGAGTCGCCGACCACGCGGTCGTGCCCGGAGTGCCTGAGCGAGATCCCCATCGCTGCGACGCGCTGCGCCTTCTGCACGACCGAGGTCGCCCCGGCGGCAGCCTGACACGTTCTTACCGGATCCTTACTCCGGCCTAAGAGCAGTCTCGACCGCGCCCGGTAGCTTCGGCGCGATGAGAGGACGCACAGCTATGGCCGGGGTGCTGGCCGCATTCGCGGCGTACGCCGCGCTGCCGGCGACGGCGAGCGCCCTCACCGCGCCGTCACCCTGCGGGCAGGCGGTGCGCGCGAAGCCGGTCATCCGCCACGTGATCATCATCGTGATGGAGAACCACTCCTTCGACCAGATCATCGGACACGCACCGTTCATGACGACGCTCGCGCGCCGCTGCAGCCTCGCGACGAACTATCACGCGATCACCCACCCGAGCCTCCCCAACTACATCGCGATGACGAGCGGGAGCACGCACGGCATCCACACGGACTGCTCGCCGGCCCAATGCCCGGTGCGGGGGCCGAACGTCTTCTCCCAGGCGTCGCGGCACGGGCTGCGCTGGCGCAGCTACGCCGAGTCGATGCCGGCCCCGTGTTATCGCGGGACCACGCACCTGTACGCTGCCCGGCACGTCCCGGCCGTCTATTACACGCGCATCAGCGCCTGCCGCCGGCACGTCCGCTCGCTCGGTCGGCTGACAAGCGGGCGGCTGCACCGCGCACTTCACTCGGGGCACGCGCCGGCGCTCATGTTCGTCACGCCGAACATGTGCAACGACATGCACGACTGCTCGGTCCAGCGCGGTGACTGGTGGCTCTCGCGCTGGATCCGGATGATCGTCAACAGCCCGACGTACCGCAACGGGCACACGGCCGTGCTCCTGACGTTCGACGAGGGCGGTGGGAACGGCGGGAACATCGTGCCGCTGATCGTCCTCTCCCGGTACACGCCCGTCCACGCGGTGCGCCACCGGCTGCTCACGCACTACTCGCTGCTGCGCGCGACCGAGAAGATGCTCGGCATCAGGACGTACCTTGGGAAGGCTCGCGTTGCTCGCGGCCTTCCCAAGGCATTCCACCTGTCGTAGGCGAACAGGCGGTCCCGGCTTCCCCCGTATGTCAGCCTGAGACGATCCGGCGCACGAGCATGACCTCGAAGCGCCGCTGATCGCGATTCGACGGGCGCTCCCCCGTAGCCGCGGACGGCCCCATCCGTCGGAGCGCGGTCTCGGCATGCTTTGCCGCGTGCCGTGCGTCCGCGTTCCGTTCCGCTGCTCCGATGCGCTCGACGATCAACGTGCGATCCTCCTGTTCCGGCCCCGCCGCCCGGTGACCCCCGTCAGGGCGGCGCGGCGCCTTCCCTCTCTGGATAGTGGATGGCCCGTGGAGGGGTCAACGGCTCGGGCGCGTTCCATACGAAAGCCTTACAAGCGGCGCGCTCGGCAGGGGCGGGCGGCGAGGCCCTTGAGATCCGCCTCGTACTGCGATAGACCTGCCCATGCAATCTCGCGCATCCCCGACGTCGGAGGAGGGCTCGATGAAGAGCGCCGTCACCATCACCGTCAACGGGGCGCCACGCACGGCGGAGGTCGAGCCGCGCATGCTGCTCGTCCACCTGCTGCGTGAGCACCTGAACCTGACCGGCACCCATGTCGGCTGCGACACGTCCAACTGCGGGGCGTGCACGGTCTGGCTGGACGGTGATGCCGTCAAGTCCTGCACCGTGCTGGCCGTCCAGGCGGACGGCCGCGAGGTGACGACGATCGAGGGCATCTCCCGAAACGGCGACCTGCACCCGATGCAGCGGGCGTTCCACGAGCACCACGCCCTCCAGTGCGGCTACTGCACGCCCGGCATGGTCATGACCGCGATCAAGCTCCTCGAGGAGAACCCCGAGCCGAGCGACGAGGAGATCCGCCGCGGGCTCGAGGGAAACCTGTGCCGCTGCACGGGATATGAGAACATCGTCGCGGCGGTCCGGGCCGCATCGGAGGTGACGATCTGATGGCGACCACGGGCACAGACGGGAAGGGCATCGGCGTCGCGGCGCTGCGGAAGGAGGATCGCAAGTTCCTGTCCGGCCGCGCGCGCTTCGTCGACGACGTGAAGCTGCCGGGGATGCTGCACATGGCGATCGTGCGCAGCCAGTTCCCGCACGCCGACATCACAGGGATCGACACGTCGGCGGCGGCGGCCATGCTGGGGGTGACCGCCGTGCTCACCGGAGACGACCTGGAGTTCGCCGCCGGCGTCCCGTGTGCATCGAACCCCACCGGCGAGATGGTGCATCCGACC
The DNA here is from genome assembly GCA_046732235.1 of Actinomycetota bacterium. GTDB lineage: Bacteria > Actinomycetota > Thermoleophilia > Gaiellales > JAICJC01 > JAICJC01. The sequence continues at coordinate 10,635 of JBKPMQ010000215.1, read as the reverse complement.
CGCCCGCCGCTCGCGAAGGGGCGCGTCCGCCACGTCGGCGAGCCGGTCGCGGTGGTCGTCGCCGCCGACCGCTACACCGCGCGGGACGCGGCGGACGCGGTCGAGGTGAGCTACTCGGAGCTGCCGGCGGTGCTCGACGTCGACGCGGCCCTGGCCGACGGGGCGCCGAAGGTGCACGAGGAGCTCGACTCGAACGTCGGGCTCATCCTCGCGCACAAGACCGACGGTGTCGACGAGGCCTTCGCGAATGCGGACGTGGTCTGCGAGGCAACGATCAGAAACCAGCGGCTGATCCACGTCCCGATCGAGACGCGCGGCATCGTGGCCGACTGGAACCCGGCAAACGACGAGCTCGTCGTCACGAGCTCGACCCAGGTGCCCCACTTTCTGCGCACGTTCCTCGCGATCGTGTGCGGTGTGAGCGAGGCGAAGGTACGGGCGATCGCGCCCGACGTCGGCGGCGGCTTCGGCTCGAAGCTGAACGCCTACGCCGAGGAGTTCATCGCCGCGGCGGCGTCGCGCAAGCTCGGCGCGCCCGTGAAGTGGATCGAGGAGCGCTCCGAGGCGATGGTCGCCACCTGCCACGGCCGCGCCCAGGTCGCCCACATGGCGCTCGCGGCGACGAAGGACGGGAAGGTGCTCGGGTTGCGGGCCCACTACGTCCAGGATTACGGCTCATACCTGCAGATGCTGACGCCGCTGATCTCGCAGCTGACCTTTCTGATGTCGCCCGGCGCGTACGCCATCCCCGAGGTCGACGTCAAGGTCACGAACGTCTACACGAACACCGTGCCGACCGACGCGCTGCGCGGCGCCGGCCGTCCCGAGGCCACGCATGCGATCGAGCGCAGCATGGACATGCTGGCGCAGGAGCTGGGGATGAGCCGCACCGAGATCCGGCGGCGCAATTTCCCCAAGGAGTTCCCGTTCACGACCGCGATCGGGCTCCAGTACGACTCCGGCGACTACGAGAAGACGCTCGACAAGCTGCTCGAGCACTCCGACGACAAGGAGACGTTCGAGCGCCGGCGGCGGGAGGCAGCGGCGCGCGGCAAGCTGCTCGGCCGCGGCCTCTCCACCTGGGTCGAGGTGTGCGGGTTCGTGCCGTCGGACGTCGCCCGCAACGCCCTCGGGCTGACGCCGGGCGGCTGGGAGAGCTCCACGGTTCGGATGCATCCGACCGGCAAGGTCACGGTCATCACGGGCACCTCGCCGCACGGGCAGGGGCATGCGACCTCGTGGTCGCAGATCGTCGAGACCGAGCTCGGCGTCCCGTTCGACGACGTCGAGGTGATCCACGGCGACACGGCCTTCGCACCCTACGGGCTCGGCACGTACGGCAGCAGGAGCCTGGCCGTCGGCGGCACCGCGGTGCACCTGGCGGCGACGAAGGTGCGCGACAAGGCGAGGCTGGTCGCCGCCCAGATGCTCGAGGCATCGCCCGACGACCTCGACTTCTCCGACGGCGCCTTCGCGGTGAAGGGCAGCCCGGACAAGCGAACGACCATCCAGGAGGTCGCCTTCCGCGCCTGGCAGGCCTTCGGGATGCCCGAGGGGGTGACGCCCGGCCTCGACGAGACGGTCTTCTTCGACCCGCCGAACTGCGTGTTCCCGTTCGGGGCGCACGGGTGCGAGGTCGAGGTCGACCGCGACACGGGCAAGGTCGAGATCACGAGCTACATCGCGGTCGACGACTGCGGCATCGTGATCAACCCGATGATCGTCGACGGCCAGGTGCACGGCGGCGTCGTGCACGGCATCGCCCAGGCGCTCTACGAGCGCGCGGAGTACGACTCGGGCGGCCAGCTCGTCACCGGCACGCTGGTCGACTACCTGATCCCGTCGGCGGCCGACGTCCCCCACATCGAGACGCACCGCACCGTCACGCCCTCGCCGACGAATCCCCTCGGGGTGAAGGGGATCGGCGAGGCGGGCACGATCGCCTCGTCGCCCGCGGTGGTCAGCGCCGTCTGCGATGCGGTCGGCGTCCGCGACCTCGACATGCCGCTCCAGCCGGAGACGGTCTGGAACGCGATCCAGAAGGGAGGCGCGTCATGATCCCGCGCGAATTCGCATACGAGCGGCCCGAGACGGTGGCCGACGCGGCCGCCCTCCTGCGCACGCACGGCGACGGCGCCCGCGTCCTCGCCGGTGGGCACTCGCTCCTGCCGATGATGAAGCTGCGGCTGGCGGCGCCGGAGACGCTGGTCGACATCGGCGGCATCTCCAGCCTGCGCGGCATCACCGACGCCGGGTCGTACCTCGAGATCGGCGCCCTCACCCGCCACGCCGAGGTGGCGAGCTCGGACCTCGTGCGCCTGGCGTGCCCGGTCCTGGCACAGGCGGCCGCGGGCATCGGCGACATCCAGGTGCGGAACCGCGGCACGATCGGCGGCTCGCTGGCCCAGGCCGATCCTCACGGCGACATGCCGGCGGTGCTCCTCGCGCTGGACGGCGAGGTGACCGCCGAGGGGCCCGAGGGGACGCGCACGATCCCCTCGCGCGACCTCTTCGTCGGCTTTCTGACGACGTCGTTGCGGCCGGACGAGATCCTGACGGCCGTGCGGATGCCCAAGGCGCCCCAGAGCGCCTACGTCAAGTTCAACCGCCGGGCGCAGGACTGGGCGGTCGTCGGCATCGCGTCCGTGGTGGATGGTGACTCCGCCCGGATCGCGCTGGCCGGCGTCGGCCCAGCCCCGGTGCGCGCCGAGGCGGCCGAGCGGGCGTTCTGGGGCGGCAACGCTGCGGAAGCAGCGGAGCACGCAGCGGACGGCCTCGACCCGCCCGCCGACTCCGCCGGGTCGGCCGGCTACCGCCGCCACCTGGCCCGCGTGCTCACGCGGCGGGCACTCGAGGAGGCGAGCGGAGGGTAGCCGCAGACGGGGTTCCACGGCGGGTACGGGCGGTCGTCTTCGATGTTGGCGAGACGCTGCTCGACGAGTCGCGTGCGTGGTCCGGGTGGGCCCGCTGGCTCGGCGTGTCTGACCTGACGCTCGCCGGGGTCCTGGGTGCGACCATCGCGCGCGGGCAGGACCATGTCGAGGCGCTGCGCATCGTGAAGCCGGGCTTCGACCTGGCGGCCGAGCGGCGGGCGCGGGCCGACGCCGGCGTGCCCGATGAGTGGCGTCCGGGCGACCTCTATCCGGACGCCCTGCCGTGCATCGCTTCCCTGCGGGAGATGGGGCTCCTGGTCGGGGCCGCCGGGAACACGCGAGCCGAGGTCGAGCGATTGCTGGACGCGGGCTGCGGCGTCGACGTCGTGGCGTCGTCGGCGGGGCTGGGCGTCGCCAAGCCTGCGCCCGGGTTCTTCACCGCGATCGTGCAGCTGACCGGGGTCGAGCCGAGCCGGATCGCGTACGTCGGCGACCGGGTCGACAACGACGTCCTGCCGGCAAAGGCGGCCGGCATGGTCGCGGTGCATGTCCGCCGCGGGCCGTGGGGGCACCTGCACGCGGAGCTGCCGGCGGCCCGGCGGGCAGACATCCGCATCGACACGCTCGCAGAGCTGCCGGGCCGGCTGGCGGCGCGGTTCGCCTAGCAATCGCCCGCCAATTGACATCGGCGCTGTGCGCCAATTGGCACCCGCGACCGGAACACAACCGGGCCACGATCACGCGCTCCGACGGTAGGCTCCCGTGCCCTGACGACCGACCACCGCATCCTCCTCGCGCAGATCAGCGACCTGCACATCGGCGCCGGGGTCGGCGAGGCCGATCCGGCCCGCCGGGCGGAGCAGGTCGTGGCCGCGCTCGCCAGACTCGACCCGGCTCCGGACGCCATCGTCGTCACCGGCGACCTCACCCAGCTCGGCGAGCCCGGGCAGTACGCCCTCGTCCGCGAGCTGCTCGCGCCACTCGACATGCCCGTGCACACGCTGCCCGGCAACCACGACGTCCGCGCCGCGCTCCGCGACGCGCTGCTCGGGGATGTCGACACGGGCCCGGGAGAGTTCCTGCAATACGAAACGCGGGTCGGCCGCCTGCGGCTGCTGGTCTGCGACACGATCATCCCGGGCGAGGACGGCGGCCGCCTGTGCGCCGACCGGATCGCATGGCTCGACGCGACGCTGGCAGCCGACCGCGAGACGCCGACCGTGGTCGCGATGCACCACCCGCCGCTCACGACAGGCATCGGCGCGATGGACGAGATCGGCCTCGAGCCGGCCTCGCGCGCGCAGCTCGCCGGCGTTCTCGACCGCGCGCCGAACGTGCTGCGCGTGATCGCGGGGCATGTGCACCGGTCGATGTACTCGACGTGCGGCGGCCGCACGGTGTTCAGCTGCCCGAGCGCGGACGTCGCCATCCGGCTCGACCTGCGCTCCGACGCCGAGCTCGCCGTGCTGGACGAGCCGCCGGCCTACGCGCTCCACCTGGTCACGAACGGGACGCTCGTCACGCACGTCCAGCCGCTGCCCTGAGACACACCGGGGGGCCGGCGCCCGAAGGACGCCGGCCCCCGCACGACCGGATCAGGCTGCGACGGGCTCCGGATCGACCGCGGCCTCGGCCTCGCTCTCGGCCCGGGCGCCGCTGCGGCCGGGGAGGAACATGGCCGCGAGGACGCCGATCCCCACGAGGGCAGCTCCGACCCACAGGGCCGGCACGATGCCGTCGGTGAAGAGGTCGGGCGATCCGTAGCCGCCCTGGTGGGCGAAGATCGACGCCAGCACCGCGACCCCGAACACGCCGCCCAGCTCGCGGATGGCGTTGTTCGCCCCGGACGCCTGGCCGGCCTCGATCAGCCGCACCGAGCTCATCACGACCGTCGCCACCGGGGCGAAGAAGAGGCCCATGCCGATTCCGGCGAGCGCGAACGGCACGACCATCTCGGCGTAGGGCTCGGTCGGCGAGATCACGATCGCCATCCAGGCGAGGGCGATCGACTGCAGCGCCAGCCCGGCGACCAGCAGCGGCTTGCCGCCGATGCGGTCGGTGAGCGCGCCCGCGATCGGTGCGACGATCATCGGCATCCCCGTCCACGGCAGCGTGCGGACGCCGGCCGCGAGCGGCGAGTAGCCCTGCACGTTCTGCAGGTACTGGCTCAGCAGGAAGATCGACCCGAACATCCCGAAGAACATGAGCAGGGACGCGCCGTTCGCGGCCGAGAAGGCCCGGTTGCGGAAGAACCGCATCGGCAGCATCGGCTCCCGCGTCCGCAGCTCCCAGACCACGAAGGCGGCCAGCAACGTCGCACCGACGGCGAGCGACGCCACGATCTCGGGGCTCGTCCAGCCCTGCGAGTTCGCCCGCACCAGGCCCCACACGAGGCCGAACGCGCCGCCGGTCACGATGGCCACGCCGGGCAGGTCGAGCCGCAGCGAGGGGCCGTAGCTCTCGCGCAGCCGCGCGAGCCCCATGGGAAGCACGGCCAGCCCGAGCGGGACGTTCAGCCAGAAGATCCACTGCCACGAGATGCCCTCGACGACCGCTCCGCCGACGAGCGGGCCGAGCGCGACGCCGAGGCCGCTGATGCCGCCCCAGGCGCCGAGCGCGAGCCCGCGCCGCTCGCGCGGGACGGCCTCGGTCAACAGCGTCAGCGTGAGCGGGGTGACGATCGCTCCCCCGACGCCCTGGAGGGCGCGGGCCGCGATCAGCGCCCCGATCGAGGGAGCCAGCGCCGCGGCGGCGGAGCCGGCGGTGAAGATCGCCATGCCGATCAGGAACAGGCGCTTGCGCCCGAACCGGTCACCGAGCGCGGCGCCCATGAGGAGCAGCACCGCGAAGGTGAGGGTGTACGCGTTCACGGTCCACTCCAGGCCGGAGATGGATGCGTGCAGGTCGCGCTGGATCGTCGGAAGAGCCATCGTCACGACGAGGTTGTCGAGCGTCGTCATGAAGAGCGCGAGGCTCGTGATCGCGAACGTCCAGAGCGTCCTGTGCCGGTCGTTTGTCACCTCTTCATTCCTTCCTTAGTAGTTAGTGCTTACGAAGTTCACGATCGAAAAAAAGGGTCAGTCGTCGACATTCCCGAGGTCGCCCAGGCAGTCCATACCCCACGGGTCGCTCAGGCCGCGCAGATCCATCGCGGCGATGACGTTCAGGAGCATGCCCTTGGAGAAGAACAGGCGCACCTCCTCCGGCGTCGCGCCCGACGTCCGCTCGACCCATTCCCACAGGGCGCCGTACCGGCGGCGCACGACGGCCCGCACCTCGGGATCGGAGCAGTCGGCGTAGCTGTGCATCTGGCCGAGCAGGAGCGACCGGTCGCGCAGGAGCGGACCGTACGCCTCGCCCATCGCCTGCAGCTTCGCCTCGGGCTCCGAGACGGTCGCCGCGGCGGCCTCGAAATTGCGCTGGATCCGGTCGAAGCCGCGCTCGATCGTCTCCAGGTAGAGCGCCTTCTTCGTCCCGAAGAGGCGGAACACGTACGGCTGGGTGATGCCGGCGCGGCGGGCGATGTCCTCGGTCGCCGTGCCGTGGAGCCCGCCGCGGGCGAACTCGATCATCGCGGCCTCGACGATCGCCTCGCGCCGCTCTGCGGCCGGCATCCGGGCCGATCGTCCGTCCCTGGGCTTTACCGTCGCCATGCCGGGGAAGTTAGCAGTCACAAACTTCGATGTCAAGCCCGCACCCGGCGCCGGCGCACGAGCACCACGACGACCAGCGCCGCCGCCAGGGCGATCCCCGCGACGAGCTGGGCCCGGTGTAGGACGTCGACGAGCGCGGCGACGCTGCCCGCGAAGAGATACCCGAGGCCCGTGAACGTGCCGGCCCACAGCCCCGCTCCGACGACGTCGGCGGCTACGAAACGGCCCGGGCGCATGCCCGACGCGCCCGCGGTGAACGGCCCCATCGCCCGCACGACCCCGACGAAGCGGCCGACCACGATCGCCTTCGCGCCGTGGCGGGCGAAGAACCGCTCCACCTGCTCGAGCCGCTCCGGCGTCGCCCCGACGCGGGCCCCGTGCCGAGTCAGAAACGGCCGCCCGAGGCGGCGGCCGAGCACGAAGCCGCACCCGTCGCCGGCCACGGCGGCCGCCCAGACGACCCCGAACAGGACGGACAGCTCCATCTGCCCCCGGCCGGCGAGCACGCCGCCCAGGACGACCGCCAGCTCGCCGGGCGCGACCAGGCCGACGAACGCGCTCGTCTCGAGGAACGCGAGGCCGCCCACGAGCGCGTACGACCACGGCCCCAGCCCGTTGCCGAGGCTGTCGAGCAGGGCCTCCGCCGAGCTCATGCCCGCAGCACCGCCGCGATCCCGTCGCTCTCGGTGAGGAGCGTCCGCGAGGGGCCTTCGAGCGGCGTGATGTCCGCGCCGGCGTGGAGGGCGAGCTCGATCAGCGCCTCGGCCGGGTCGCGCCGGGGCCAGCCGTTCGCGCTCCCGGACAGCGCGCCCGACCAGCGGTAGTCGCGCTCGCCGTCGAGGAGCAGATGATCGACGCGGTTGAACTCGAGCGCCTCGAGCGTGCGGCCGGCCCCGAGCACCGCGGTGCGCTCCGACACGGCGGAGTCGAGGACTCGAACGACCAAGCGGCGCTCGTAGCGACGCTGGGCGGCGTAGAGGTCGGAGCCGACCATCGCCGCCAGGCGGCGCCGCGGCAGCCCGTCGACGGCCCGGGCCACCATCGCCACCTCGCACCCGTCGGGAGCGGCGTTGCGGGCGAGCGTGTGGGCGAGGCGGCTGTCGCCCGCGACGAGCACGCGCCGCCAGGCCCGCTCCGAGGCGATGTCGCGCACCTCCCCGGCCAGCCCGGCCGCCAGCGGCGCGCCGTCCCGCCGCCAGGCCGCGGACGCCCCGGCGAAGCGGTACTCGCCCACCTCCTCGACGGTACCCATCTGCCACTGGAAGAGCTGGACGGCCGTCGCTCCGGCCACCATGAGGCCGGCCGGGCGGCCCTCGTCGAACGCGGCGACGAGCGGGCGCACGTACGCCGTCTGCTCGAGCGCAGCCGTCACGCCCACCGGCAGCCCGACGCCGATCTCGAACACCTCCTCGGTCGAGAGCGGCGCGAAGAGCGCGCGTCCCGGCGTCGTGCCGTCGAGCATCCGCGCGAGGCCGGGGCGGATGCGCGGCAGGCACTCGCGGTAGGCGGCGGCGAGCGGCGCGTCGTGCACCTCCTGCCCCAGGCGGCGCAGCTCACCGTTGAGCGCGACCGCCCGCACCAGCCGCCCCCCGGCGGAGTGGTCGGGGCGGTCGACGAACACCGAGACGACTCCGAGCGGATCGGCGATGGAGTCGATGGCGCGGATGTCAGACCAGGTCAGCATGGCTCCTCCTCGAGCGTTGGCTGGGTGCGGCGGCCGCCCGGGGCGGGCGCAGAGATGCGAGCACGGATGCTCCGATCAGGACGACGACGGCGACGAGCGTCGCGGCGGCGGGCGGGTGGTAGAGCTCGGCGGTCGCCATCTGGATCCCGGTGAGGACGAGGACGGCGGCGAGGCCGAGGTTGAGATAGACGAACCGGTCGCGCATGCCCTCGAGCAGGAGGTAGAGCGACGGCAGCCCGACGAGCGCCATCACGTTGGCGGCGAACACGATCAGCGGGTCGCGCGTGACGGCGAAGATGGACGGGATCGAGTCGGCGGCAAATGCGACGTCCGTGGCCGCCAGCACCGCCAGCACGACCACGAGCGGCGTCGCATAGAGCATCCGCCCGCGACGAACCACGAGCTGGCGGCCCTCGTATCCGGGCACCGTTGGGATGACGCGCCCCATCGCGCGCACGAGCCGGCTCTGGGTCGGGTCGCCGGCGGACGGAGCGCCCTTCACGAGCCTGATCCCCGCCACGAACAGGAACGCCGCGAAGACGTATGCGGTCCACGCAGCCGCGTCCAGGAGCGCGGACCCGGCGAGGATGAACACCGCCCGCAGCGCGAGCGCGGCGCCGATCGCCCACGCCACCGTCCACGGCCGCACCTCGGCCGGCACGGCGAACGCCGCCAGGAGGACGATGAACACGAACACGTTGTCGAGCGAGAGGCTGCGCTCGATGGCGTAGCCGGCCAGGTACTCCCCCGCCAGGCCCGGGCCGCGCGAGGCCCAGACGACGCCGGCGAAGCCGACACCGGCGACGACCCACCAGGCGCTGATGACCGCGGCGGCCCGCAGCGAGCGGGGCCGCAGGACGCCGAGGTCGAGCGCAAGGAGCGCAGCGGCTGCGCCCGCCAGCGCCACCCACTGCCACCAATCTGCCATGGATCCTCCTCCGGTTTTTCGAGAAACCGAAGGTCTCACCCGCCCGTGAGGGCCGGCTGCGCCGGGCCGGAAGGCCGTACTGACGACGCAGCAGATTGGTGGGCTACTCCCCTTCCGCCACCCCACGATAGCGGCGAATTCACGCGGGCGAGGCCCGCTCCAATCAAATCCTTACTCAGGCGGCGAGCTCGGCCGGCACGAGCGCGATCTCGATCGCCCGCCCGGCCCGGACGATGCCCAGCGTGACGGGGACGCCGACCGCGTCGCCGACCATCAGCCGCAGGAGGTCGTCCATCCGCTCGACCGGTCGGCCGTCGGCCGACACGATCAGATCCTCCGGCCGCACGCCGGCCGCCGCGGCCGGTCCGTCCGGGTCGACGCCGATCACCTCGACGCCCGAGGCGCGTCCGAGCTTCGTCCGCACCGCCGGAGGGAGCGGGCGATCGCCCCCGGCGATCCCGACGAAGGCGCGCCGCACCCGTCCGTTCGTCATCAGCTCCGACACGATGCGGCGCGTGGCGGCGTTGATCGGCACGGCCAGGCCGAGGCCGACGCCGGCCAGGGCCGTGTTGATGCCGACCACTCGCCCACGGCTGTCGGCGAGCGCGCCGCCCGAGTTGCCGGGGTTGAGCGCAGCATCGGTCTGGATCACGTCCGGGATCGAGCGCTGCGTCCGGCCGCTGCGGGCGGGCAGCGACCGCCCGAGCGCCGAGACGACGCCGGCGGTGACCGTCCCGCCCAACCCGTGCGGGTTCCCGATCGCGACGACGAGCTGCCCGACGCGGAGGCGGCTCGCCTCGCCCATCTCGGCCGGCGCAAGCCCGGCCGCGTCGACGCGGATCAGCGCAAGGTCCGTGAGCGGGTCGCGGCCTACCACCTCGAACGCCGGCTCCCCGCCGTCGGTGAAGGCGGCCCGCCCGCGGGCGTCGTCGGAGCCGACCACGTGCGCACAGGTCAGCAGGAAGCCGTCCTCGCGCAGCACGACGGCGCTGCCGCCGCCATCGGCCTCGCGGCCACGGCGGCTACGGCGCACGCGCAGGTTCGCGACCGACGGCGCCAGCCGCTCGGCGACCGTCGTGACGACGCGGGAGTAGGCGTCGAGGGCCTCGGTCTCGGAGGGCAGCCCCTGGATGACGGCCTCGTCCACCGCTCAGCCCTCCCTCGCGGTCACCAGCACCTCGCGGTCGGAGTCGCCCCGGACGAGGCCGAGGGGGATCCCGCCGTCACCGGCGCCGTCGAGGGCGGCATGGAGGTCGTCGATCGAGGAGACCGGGCGGCCGCCGGCGGCCACGATGAGGTCGCCGGGCTCGACGCCCGCGGCGTCGGCGGGGCCGCCGGCCTGCACCTCGCGCACGAGGAGGCCGTCCCGCTCGGGCAGGCCCACCGCGCGCCGCATCCGCCGGGCGGCCCGGTTCGAGATCACGCCGACGCCCAGCGTGCGCCGGACGGGTGCTTCGCCGCGGGCGAGCGCCTCGGCGCGACCGCGCAGGTCAGGGT
>JBKPMQ010000214.1:0-2559 GCA_046732235.1 Actinomycetota bacterium | reverse complement strand
GCGCCGGGGCGATCTCCCTGTGGGCGCGGGCGCTGGCCCCGCGCACGGTGCTGCTGGCGGGGCCGCGCTCGTTCTGCGCCGGCGTCGACCGCGCGATCGAGATCGTCGAGCGGGCGCTCGAGCTGCGGGGCGCGCCGATCTACGTGCGCAAGCAGATCGTCCACAACGTCCACGTGGTCGCCCGGCTGGAGCGGCTCGGCGCCGTCTTCGTCGAGGAGCTCGCGGAGGTGCCTTCGGGTGAGACCGTCGTGTTCTCGGCCCACGGCGTCTCCCCGGAGGTGCGCCGCCAGGCCGCCGAGCGGAAGCTGGACGTCATCGACGCCACCTGCCCGCTGGTCGCCAAGGTGCACGCCGAGGCGCGCCGGTTCGCCGCCCGGGGGGACTCGATCGTGCTGATCGGCCACGCCGGACACGAGGAGGTCGAGGGCACCATGGGCGAGGCGCCGGAGCGGATCGTCCTCGTCCAGAGCCCCGAGGACGCCGCCCACGTCGAGCTCGAGGATCCCGAGCACGTCAGCTACCTGACCCAGACGACGCTCGCCGTCGACGAGACCGAGGAGGTCGTCGACGAGCTGCGCAAGCGCTACCCGACCCTGGCCTCGCCGCCGGCCGACGACATCTGCTACGCCACCCACAACCGCCAGCAGGCGCTGCGCGAGGTCGCGCAGGACTCCGACCTGGTGCTCGTGGTCGGCTCGGAGACCTCGTCGAACTCGAAGCGGCTGGTCGAGGTCGCGGAGCGGGCGGGGACGCGGGCGCGGCTGATCGACGACGCGCGCGACGTCCGGCTCGCGTGGCTCGACGGCGTCAGCACGGTCGGCCTCACGGCCGGGGCGTCCGCGCCCGACCGGCTGGTGCGGCAGATCGTGGACGCGCTCGGCGACCTGGGCGACGTCCAGGTGGACGACCGCGCGATCACCCGCGAGACGACACGATTCAACCTTCCCCGGGAGGTGAGGTGACATGGCGATCCCGTTCAGACAGAGCCTCCGCATCGGCGCGTACCTGATGCGGCAGCGCATCGCCCGCCGCGAGAAGTACCCGCTCCTGGTCGAGCTCGAGCCCCTCTTCCAGTGCAACCTGGCCTGCTCGTTCTGCGGCAAGATCCAGCACCCCGAGCACGTCCTGAAGAAGCGGATGCCGGTCGACCAGGCGCTGGGCGCGATCGAGGAGTGCGGGGCGCCGATGGTGTCGATCGCGGGCGGCGAGCCGCTCGTGCACCCGGAGGTGCATGTGATCGCGTCGGAGCTCGTCAAGCGGCGCAAGTTCGTCTTCCTGTGCACGAACGCGATCCTGATGCAGAAGCGGATGGAGCGGTTCACGCCGTCGCCGTACTTCACCTGGGTCGTGCACCTGGACGGGATGCGCGAGCGGCACGACCGGTTCGTCGAGCGCGAGGGCATCTTCGACATCGCCGTCGACGCCATCCGGGAGGCGAAGCAGCGCGGGTTCCGGGTCTCGACGAACACCACGTTCCTGACCACGGACACGCCCAAGACGGTGCGCGACGTGCTCGACTTCCTGAACGACGACCTCGGGGTCGACTCGATCCAGATCTCGCCCGCCTACGCCTACGAGAAGGCGCCCGACCAGGAGCACTTTCCCGGCGTCGGCCAGACGCGGCGCCTGTTCTCCGAGGCGTTCGCGGACGGCGGCCGCAAGCGCTGGCGGCTGAACCACACGCCGCTCTACCTCGACTTCCTCGAGGGCAAGACCGACTTCCCATGCACGCCGTGGGGCATCCCGAGCTACTCCGTGTTCGGCTGGCAGCGGCCGTGCTACCTGATGTCCGACGGCTACACGAGCACGTACAAGGAGCTCATCGAGACGACGGACTGGAGCAAGTACGGGCGCGGGAACGACCCCCGCTGCGCGAACTGCATGGCCCACTGCGGGTACGAGCCGACCGCCGTGCTCGCGACGACGGGCTCGCTGCGCGAGTCGGTGCGCGCGATGGCCGGGCGTGGGTGAGGCGTCAGCCGAACCGGTCGACGAGCGGCCGGTAGAGCTCCGGCAGCGCCCCGCGCAGCCGCATCGGCCCGCCGAGCCAGCCGGGCACGACCACCTGCGGCCGGTCGCGCCGGATCGCGTCGAGGATCGCCGCGGCGACCCGCTCCGCAGGCAGCGGGCGGGGGAAGGCGCGCTCGTACGGCACGCCGCGGCGGTCGAAGAACGGCGTCGCGACCGGGCCGGGAATCACGACCGAGAACCCGACCGGCGAGCGCGCGTGCTCCTGGCGCAGCGACTCCGTGAACGCGGCCAGCGCGGCCTTGCAGGCGGCATACACGGCCTCGCCGCGGCCGCCGGCGTGGCCGGCCACCGACCCGACGCTGACGACGTGGCCGCGACCGCGCTCGACCATCCCGGGAAGGAGCGCCCGGGTGAGGACGAGCGCGGCGGTCAGGTCGACCTGCACGAGGCGCGCGATCTCGGGCTCCGGCATCGCCGCGAAACCGCCCGCCCATCCCACCCCGGCGTTGTTCACCAGGACGTCCACCCGGCCGTGGACGGCGTGGGCGGCAGCCGCGAGCTCCGCGGCGGCGCCGGCCTCGGCCAGGT
>JBKPMQ010000213.1:0-4417 GCA_046732235.1 Actinomycetota bacterium | reverse complement strand
CCCCATGACCCGGATCATCGCCCTCACCATCCTCTGCACCGCCTCGCTCGCGGCCGGCGTCGTCGTCGCGTCGCCGTCGCTCGCGAGCGCGTTCCGGAGCCACCCGCCGCACGTCCACCATCCCAGGTGGCTGTGGCAGTACTCGGTGTCGGGGCCGGGACCCGGGAGCGCCAACCCCGAGGCCGAGACGTACCCGGCGACGGCCGCGAAGCCGGCGAGGCACCATCGCCGGACCGCGTGGCCCGCGAGTCGCTCCCCGGCCCCGACGACGCCGGCCGCGACCGGCGACCCGGCGCCCCCGACCGAGCCGACGACCACCGCGCCGACGACCACCAGGAAGCCGAAGCCGGACCCGCCCCGTCGCCCGGCCGAGACCCCGCGCTTCACGCTGCGCGGCGTCGACGCCCCCTGCTTCGCGGCGTCCACGGCTCCCGGCGGCTGGCCGTTCGCGCCCACGACGGCGGTGCACCCCATCCGCGGCAGCTTCGACGAGCCCCGCAGCCCGGTGCACATCGGGGTGGACATCGAGGCGCCCAGGGATCAGGCCCCGGTCTTCGCGATGCAGGCGGGCACGGTGCGCCACATCGCGTCCGACCACTTCGACGTGTACGCGACCCACGGGCGCAAGGGTGCCTACCTCCAGTACTGGCACGTGAACCTCGCCTCCGGGATCACCGCGGGCACGGTCGTGCGCCGGCGGCAGGAGCTCGGCACCGTGAAGCCGACGATGAAGCACGTGCACATCTCGGAGTACGTGCCCGGCTGCGGCCTGGTCGATCCCGCCCGCCCGACGGGCCTCCTGGCCGACCCCTACAACACCGAGTGGCCGTCGATCGGCTCGCTGACCGCCTATGCCGCCGGGCCGCGCGCGTTCGTCCCACTCAGCCTCTCCCAGTCGCCGGCGGACCTCACCGATCCCGCCCACCCGGTCGACCTGGACGCGCTCGCCGGCACCGTCGACCTGCGCGCCGGCGTGACCGACATGCCGAAGGTGCGGATGCAGCACGACCTCCAGCTGCCGCTCGCCCCGGCCGCCATCCGGGCATACCTGACCCCGGCGTCGAACACCCATCGACACCTGACGATGCGCCTGATCTTCGACGGGGCGAGGCTGCTCCCGAACGGCGCGGCGCTGTGGCGCTACTGGGCGTTCGGCACCTACCGCCAGAACGGCTGCTACTTCACCGCCGACGGAAGCTGCGGGATGCAGATGGTGTGGCACGTCGGCGGGCCGCACGGCTTCGACACGCGCTCCGTCCCCAACGGGTCGTACAGATACTGCGTCGAGGCGCTCACCATCGCCGGCGTCGACGCCCGCCGCTGCACCGCGGTCAAGATCGCCAACTGACCGGCGTCAGACCCCGAACGCCGGCCATGACAGTTCCGTTGCAGGTCCGTTCGGGGTCTGACCCCGCCTGGCCTGTGCGGCCGGGCGTTGCCTATCGTCTGTCTGTGAGGCCGCCTCCCGCAGATGTCCTGCGTGCGTTCGCCGTCCGGGCCCGTCCGACGCCGCTCGCGGGCGGCCAGGGCGCGAGCTGGCGGGCGGGGGCGATCGTCCTCAAGCCGATCGATGACCCCATGCAAGGCGAGGAGCTCGCAGCGCTCGTTGCGGATCTGGACGAGGATCGCTTCCGGCTCGCCCGGCCGCTCGCGCGGGACGGCCGTTTCGTCGTGTCGGGCTGGTCGGCCTGGCGGTGGGTCGAGGGGCGGCATGCCGATGACCGCTGGGCGGAGGTCATCGCCGTCAGCGAGCGGCTGGTGCGGGTGCTCGCCGGCCGTCCCCGGCCGGCGTTTCTCGAACGGCTGGACGACCCGTGGGTCCGGGCCGGGCACGTCGCGTTCGGTCGGGCGCCGGTCGCTCCCTACCGCCACCGGCCCGACATCGCCGCGCTTCTGCCGTTTCTTCGACCGCTCACGGCGACAACCAGCCAGCTCATCCACAACGACCTGGCCGGCAACGTGCTCTTCGACGACCCGCGGCCGCCGGCCGTGATCGACTTCACCCCCGGATGGCACCCCGCCGGCTACCAGACGGCGGTGGTCGTCGCCGACGCGTTCCTGTGGCACGGCGCCGGGCCGGAGCTTGCCGATCGGGCGGCCGCGCTCGTCGACGACCTCCACCAGCTCTTCGCGCGGGCGATCCTGTTTCGGCTCGTCGTCGACGCGATCTTCCGTCCCCGCGACCCCGGCCTCACCTACCTTCCGGCCGTCGAACGGGCCACGCACTGGCTCGCCGACGGCGCGCCCGAGAAGCCGTAGCCCCGAGGGATTGGAGCGGAGAGGGCGGGATTCGAACCCGCGAACGAGGAAACCCCCCGTTACGCGATTTCCAGTCGCGCTCCTTAAGCCAACTCGGACACCTCTCCGGGCGGACGGAGTATGCCATTCGCTTGCCGCACGCGTCTGGATTCGGGATAGTAGGGTGGGTAGGGCACGTTCCCCGGAGACCGAAACGAGGTACGAACGGATGGCCGACGACCGCCTGGAGACTCTGCGCAAGGTTTCACTCTTCGAAGGGCTGACCGACCGTGAGCTCGAGGCCGTGGCACATGCCACGAAGGAGCGTCGGTTCGATACCGGAGACACCGTCGTCGTCGAGGGCGAGGGCGGCGTCGGCTTCTTCGTCATCGCAGAGGGGACGGCCCGGGTCGAGGCCCGCGGGCGGCGCCTCGGAGCGATCTCCCGGGGCGGCTCGTTCGGCGAGGTGGCGCTGCTCGACGACTCCGGGAGGCGCAGCGCGACGGTCATCGCCGAGTCGCCGCTGCGCGTCTACGGGCTCACGGCGTGGCAGTTCACGCCGCTGCTCGAGCAGCATCCGTCGATCGCCCTCAAGGTCGCCAAGATGCTCGCCCGCCGGCTGCGCGAGGCCGAGGAGCGCGCGGCCGCCGTCGGCTGACCCGCGCCTGCCTGGTAGCATCCCGGTCGACCGTGCTAGGCGGGGAGCTAGCGGTTCCCTGTACCGGCAATCCGCTCTAGCCGGGCTGAATTCCCGCCCGAGGGGCGGTCGGATTCGGGAGAGGGCCTGCGCAGTTGGTGTCGATCGCCAGGTCCCACGCAACGGAGGCTTGCGAACCGCGTCAGGTCCGGAAGGAAGCAGCGCTAAGCAACGTCACCCGGGTGCCGTGGGCGAGCCTGGCGGGAGCCGGCGGCGTGAGCACCGCCCGGGGCCGGCGCTTCGAAGGCGGGTGCACGGTCGATTCATTCAGCCCCGTTCCGGGCCCGTCAGGTCGGCTCCGCAGCACCGGTAAGCTGCACCCCATGTCGGCCCTCTACCGCAAGCACCGCCCGCGCGACTTCGACGAGTTCTCGCCCGGGCAGCCGCACGTCGTCCAGACGCTGCGAAACGCGGTCGAGATGGACCGGGTCGCGCACGCCTACCTCTTCGCCGGTCCGCGCGGCACGGGCAAGACGTCGATGGCGAAGATCCTGGCCAAGGCGCTCAACTGCGAGCACGGCCCGACCACGACGCCGTGCAAGGAATGCGAGTCGTGCCGGAGCATCCACGACGCCACGTCGATCGACGTGATCGAGCTCGACGCCGCCAGCCACCGCGGCATCGACGACATCCGCGAGATCCGCGACCGGGTGGCGCTCCAGCCCGTCCGCGGCCGGCGCAAGGTCTACATCATCGACGAGGCCCACATGCTGACGAAGGAGGCCTCGAACGCCGTCCTGAAGACGCTCGAGGAGCCGCCGCCGCACGCGGTCTTCCTCCTCTGCACGACCGAGATGGCGGCGATGCTGCCGACGATCCGCAGCCGCTGCCAGCGATTCGCCTTCGCACGCCCCGGCCTGCCCGAGATCTCGACCGTCCTGCACCGGATCGCGCGGGCGGAGTCGATCGAGATCGAGCCGGCCGCGGTCACGATGATCGCGCGCGCCGCCGGGGGCAGCTTCCGCGACGCGGTCTCGGCGCTCGACCAGCTGGCGACGGCCTGCCCGGACACGATCACGGTCGCCGCGGTACGTGACCTGCTGGGCACCACCGACGCCGAGGTCCTCCTGCGCACCGTCGATCTGGTCGCGGACGGCGACGCCGCCGGGTGCCTGCGGCTCGTCGACGAGCAGGCCGACTCGGGCACCGACCTCGGCATGCTCGTGAGCGACCTGCTCGGCCACCTGCGCTTCGTGTTCCTGAATCAGCAGCTCGGGGAGCTCCCGGCGGACGTCCCGCTGACGGAGGACGAGCGCGCCCGCATCGGCGCGCAGTCCGGCCGCATCAGCCCGGGTGCCGTTCACCGGCTCGTCGACATGCTGCGCGACGTGCTCGAGCAGGTGCGCGAGGGGGCCGACCCGCGCCTGCCGCTCGAGCTCGCGCTCGTGCGCGTCTGCCGCCCGGCGGCCGACCTCTCGCTCGACGCGCTCGACCAGCGCATCTCGGCCCTCGAGACGCGTGCCGGACGAGCCGCTCCCGCAC
>JBKPMQ010000212.1:0-6272 GCA_046732235.1 Actinomycetota bacterium | reverse complement strand
CGCCGTACTACCGCACGAACCGGCTGTACGCCCTCGACGCGGACGGGGGCCTGTGGGTCTCGGTGCGGAATGCGCGCAGGTGGGCGCGCCTGCGGGCGGCCGGGCTTCCGGCGGGTGCCGTCGCCGTCGCGGCCGTGCGGGGTGATGTCCACCGGCCCGACGCGATCTACGTCGCCTGCGGGGCCAACGGCCTCTGGCGCTCGCACGACTTCGGCGCCACGTTCCAGCGCATCCCGGCCGCGGGGGAGGTGACGGCCGTCGCGACGACGACCGACGACCAGCGCCTGCTGCTCGTGGCGTCGCCGCGCGGGATCGAACTCTCGCGCGACCGCGGCCGCACGTTCATCCACGCGTCGTCGGCCGGCGACGTGCGCGCGATCGCCTTCGACCTGCGCAACTGGCGGCTCGCCTACGCCTCCACGTCAGGCGGGCGGCTGCTGCGCTCGGACGACGGCGGCCGCAGCTGGGATCTGGACTAGCCCCTGTTACGAACGGCCTGCACGAGCCACTCCGGCACGCGCACGGCGCGCATCCGGGCCCGGTCGACGCAGGCGTGCCGGGTCTCTCCGCGCGTGCAGACGCCGTCGCCGTCGCGCAGCTCGTAGCCGAAGGTGAACGTCGCGCCGCGGATGTCGACGCACTCGCACTCGATCGTGAAGGCGGTGTCGAACGCGAGCGGGCGCAGGTAGGAGACCCGGGCTTCGACGACGACCATGTCCATCCCGCCGGAGTGCACCTCGGCGTAGCTGTGGCCGATCTCGCGCAGGTACTCGATGCGCCCCACCTCGAACCAGGCCAGGTAGGCGCCGTTGTTGGCGACGCCCATGGCGTCCGTCTCGGAGAACCGCACCCGCATGGGCACGGACGTCGTCTGGCCCAATGCCCTAGCGCCCGCGCAGCCGACGCCGGAGGAGTCGCAGGCTGTCGTCGGCGGCCTGGCGGGCGGCCGGGAGGGCCGGGTGGTCGCCGATCCGCGGGCGGGCGATGCCGCGCTCGGTCGCCTGGATCGAGAGCCAGTCGCCGGCGGCGCTCCCCAGCTCGCGCGCGACGCCTCGGCGGCGGGAGTCGAGCATCCAGATCCCGGTCGCGAGCATGGTCTGGCGGGCCAGCGGGCGCTTGCCGAGCGGCAGCCTCGTCAGCGCCACCTCGGCGATCAGGAGCTGGCCGACCTCGGTCTGGGCCGCGTCGCCCAGGGCGGACACGGCGGCCTTGAACCGGCGTCCCGTGTGGTGGCGGCGGGCGCGCTGGGCGGCGTCGAGCTCGGACGCGCCGTCGACGAACTCGCCGGCGCCGGACGACGAGTCGGCGGCGGTGACCCACGCCCGCCAGCCGCCCTCGCCCCACGGCTGCAGCGAGAGCTCGAGCCCGCGTTGCGCGAACCAGCGCCGGATGGCCTCGAGCTCGGTGGAGCTGTCGTTCCAGGTCACACCCGAACGATACGCGACGAGGAATGCCGCTTCCGGGGGTGGAGTCCAGCCGACCGGGTTGGTACCGTTCGTACGGAACCCTGGAAGAGGTTAGGGAGGGCCCTGGAATGGACGATCGCAAGAGCATCATCGACCGGGTCTTGGAGGCGCGGGACGCGACGGTGAACCGCGTGCAGCAGGGCGTCCAGAACCCGAGCATGTCCGCCACCAAGGAGCGCGCACAGGCCGTCCGGCACCGCGCCCAGACCGCTGCGCTCTCGCAGCTGCACTTGGCAACGCGCGAGGACGTCGCCCGCATCCAGGCGTCGCTCGACCGGATCGAGGCGGCCGTGAACGACCTGGCCAAGCGCCTTCCCGAGGAGAAGCCCGCTCGGCCTCGCGCAACGCGTACGCCCCGCCCGAAGCCGAAGGCGCCGAGCGCGTCTAGCTAGCGGGCGCCCGTAGGCGGATCGCCGCCGGGACGACCTCGAAGGTCGCCGGCGTCATACCCGGCTGCTCGCCGTCGGCCTCGATCGGGACGGGCGCGTCCGGCTCGACCACGACCCGGACGGCGCGGCTGAAGTCGGCCTTGGGGTGGTTCACGTGCGTGCCCCGGTAGAGCCGGTGCAGGTTCGTCGCCAGGTCGAGCTTGCCGACGTCGCCCCAGACGAGCACGTCAAGCATGCCGTCGTCGGGGGTCGCCATCGGCAGGATCTTCATCCCGCCGGCGAAGTAGCGGCAGTTGCCGATGATCACGTTGTTCGAGATCTGGTCGAGCTCGCGCTCGTCGATGCGCACGCGGAAGCGGATGTTGCGGTGGCCGAAGAAGGTCGCGATCGCCCCCCACGCGAAGGCGACGGTCGCACCGAGCGGCTTGCCCGACCGGTTCACGCGCTCGGCCACCTCGCCGGTCAGGCCGGCGCTCGAGATGTTGCAGAACATGCGCGTCTCCTGTCCGCCGCCCTGCACGGTGTAGGTCACCCGGCCCAGGTCGATCGTGCGGGTTTCCCCCGTGGTAGCGACCTCGAGCGCCGCGTCCGTGCGCTTGGGGATGCGGAAGGTGCGGGCGAAGTCGCAGCCGCTTCCCCGCATGACGACGGCGAGCTCGGCCGTGGTCCGGACGGGCTCGCCGTCTGTGAAGAAGCCGTTGACGGTCTCCGACACCGTGCCGTCGCCGCCCACCGCCACGATCAGGTCGGCCCCCTCGCGCAGGGCGGCGCGGACCAGCTCCGACGCGTGGCCGGGCGCCTCGCTCAGGCGGGCGTCGACGTCGAGCCCGTGGTCGCGGGCCTTGCGGGCGATCTCCGACCAGGCCTTCGCCGTGCGCCCGTTGTCGGACGCGGGGTTCACGATCATGACGGCCCGCATCAGCGCTCGTCCACTGCGGCGCGCAGCGCGAGCCGGGTCATCCGCGCCACGGCGGCGGCCAGCTCCTCGTCCGAGATCCGGGTGAAGTGGTGCTCGCCCGCGATGATGTCGGACACGGTCAGGAGGCATGCCCCCTCGACGCCGCGGATGGCGGCGATGGTGAAGAGGACGGCCGCCTCCATCTCCACCGCGAGCACCCCCCGCTCCGCCCAGCGGGCGTGCCGGCCGGGGTCGGGGTCGTAGAACGTGTCCGAGCTTGCGATCGCCCCGACGTGCGGCCGCAGCTCGAGTCCCTTGGCGGCATGGATCAGCCCGTGCGTGACGCCGAAGTGGGCCGTGGGCGCGTGCGCCTCGCCGCCGGTGTAGCGGAGTGCCGTCGAGTCGCCAGGAACCGCGGAGAGCGCGACGACCAGGTCCCCCAGCCGCAGGTCGGGCTGGAGCCCGCCGCACGTGCCGACCCGGATCAGACGGCGGGCGCCGAGCTGGATCAGCTCCTCGATCACGATGGCGGCGCTGGGACAGCCCATGCCGGTGGACTGCACCGAGACGGGTCGGCCTTCGAAGGTACCCGTGTAGCCGAGCATGCCCCGCTCGCCGTTCACCTGGCGGGCGTCGTCCAGGAACTCGCGCGCGATCCGCTCGGCCCGCAGCGGGTCGCCGGGAAGGAGCACCGCAGGGGCGTAGTCGCCCTCGTTCGCGCGGAGGTGGATCGGCACGGCCGCAGAGCTTACCGGGATCGACCCTCCGGGGATCAGCCGTCGCGGGGTACGACGGCGGCGACCCCGAGCGCGAGCCCGGGGAGCCGGTAGCCGTCGCCGTCGCGGAAGCGCTCCACCGCGGCGCGGACGGCGGCGGCGAGGTCGGCCTGCTCCGCGTCGGACAGCGTCGGCAGGAGCCGTGTCAGGCCGCCGTTCACCGCCGCGGCGGAGCGCCAGTAATCGTCGAACGTGGCGTAGCGCCACTCGACCGGGATCTCGTCGGCGGCCTCCGGCACGAGGCCGGCGTGGCCCAGCACGCCCTCCACGACCCGCCGGTCGGCGAGCGCGAACATACCGGGGCCGCCGGGGCGAGCCGGCGGGAGCGGCGTGTAGCTCTCGAGCACGTCCCACAGCGTCGTCGCCCACCCGTTTCGCTCTGCGTCGGCCCAGACCGCGAAGGCGACCCGGCCGCCGGGGCGCAGCACCCGCCGCGTCTCCCGGAAGGCGGCGGCGCGGTCGGGCAGGAGCATGTAGGCGAACCTGCACACCACCCGGTCGACGCTCGCGTCTGGAAGGTCGAGCGACTCGGCGTCGAGCACGCGCACCTCCACCCCCTGCGCGCCGCGCTCCTCCGCCCAGCGGTGCGCCGCATCGACCATCGCGGCCGCGCGGTCGGACACGATCACGCGGCCGTCGCCGGCGAGCGCCTCCGCGACCCGGATCCCGACGTCGCCCGGCCCGGCTGCGAGCTCGAGCACGGTGGCGCCCGGGCGCAGCTCGAGGTGGTCGACGAGCCAGTCGGTGACGGGTGTCATGCGCTCCCGTATCCGCTCCCGCTCGGAGATCCATCCGGCCGCGGCGGACTCCCAGTTCAGCGTACTCCGGCGGCGGTATTCGGCGTCCGCGGCGGCGCTGGTACCGTCCTCGGAGTGCATGAGCGGACATTGGCCGTCGCCGGCCTGCGTGTCAAGCTGACGGAGTGGGGGCGGGGCCCGGCGGTCGTCCTGCTGCACGGGCTGACCGGCTCGCGGGCGTACCTGCGTCCCTACGCCGAGCAGCTCGCGCGGACGCACCGCGTCGTCGCGATCGACCTGCCGGGGCACGGTGGCTCCGACATGGTGGAGCCGTTCTCGTTCCCGGCGGCCGCGCGGACGCTGGCGGACGCCGGCGCGGCGGTCGGCGTAGAGCGGCCGGTCGTCCTTGGCCACTCGTTCGGCGTTCCCCTCGCCGTGGCCTGGGCGGCGGAGCGGCCCGTGGCCGGCGTCGTCGCGTGCTCGCCGGTCGGGATGGTGCCGCTGAAGCTGCGCCGGGCCCGCCTCGTTCTGCCCTTCCACCGGCTGCTCGCCCTCACCGAGCCGGCCTGGGGCGGAGCGGCGGTCGCCCTCGGCCTCCCGCGCCGGGCCGTCTTCGGATGGTTCGTCGGGATGGCCGGGCTCGACGGGCTCGACCCGGCGCTCGGGCGCGAGATGCTCCGCGACGCCGGCCGGGCGGCGCCCGTCGTCCGGAAGGTGCTGCCGCGGCTTGCCGACCTCGACCTGGACGCCCTCGCCGAATGCGTCTCGGCCCCGGCGCTCGTGCTTTGGGGCGACCTCGACGCGAGCGGGTGGGAGAGCGGGCCGCCGCTGGCGGCGGCGCTGGGCGGCCGCGAGGAGGTGCTGCCCGACGTGGGCCACATGCCGATGCTCGAGGCGCCGTACGCCTTCACGATGGCCGTGCGCCGGTTCCTGTCGGCTACGGTAAACCCATGATTCCCGCCGCCCGCTCCGATCCCTGGCGGTGCCGCGAGTGCGGCACGGTCTACGAGCTCGCCAACCGCTCGCTCGAGGTCGGCCTGGTGCGGCTCGCGGTCGACGGCGAGGCCCGTTTCCGGCTCGGGAGCGACGGGATCGACGCCCACGTCGAGCCCCTCCTGGCTCCTTGCAGCTGCGGCGGCCGCCTCACCCGGGGTCAGACCCCGAACGAAACTCGAACGGAACCGTCACAGCCGCCGTTCGGGGTCAGACCCCGATTCGAGGCCGAGGCCTTGCGGCCGCTCGCGGAGCGGGGCTGGGCGGTGCTCGAGGCGAGCGCCGATCCGCGGCTCGAGCGGCTGGCGGCGCTGTGGCGGTCGCGGGCGCTCCTGCTGCTCGGGTGCGAGGACGAGCTCACCCGCGAGCAGCAGCTCGAGCTGCGCCTCGAGGCCCGGCTGGCGGGCCTGCAGGACGAGATCGAGCGTGCCCGCGAGGCGGGCGACGATGACGCCGCCCAGGCCGCGCACGCCCGCTACATCGAGCTCGGCACGACGTTCATGCGCCGGTTTGTCCTGGTGGAGGATGGCCGACCCGGAACCGCTGGCTAGCCGGGTCGCGGCCTACATCGCCGAGCATGCGCTGCTCGAGCCCGGCGAGCCGGTGCTCGCGCTCGTCTCCGGCGGCGCCGACTCGGCCTGCGCGTGGGGGCTCCTGCGCGAGCTGGGATACGAGGTCGAGGCGCTGCACGTCGAGCACGGCCTGCGGGGGGAGGAGGGGCTCGCCGACGCGGCCCACTGCGCCGGCCTCGGCGCCACGGTCGTCGCCGTCGACGTGGCGGCCGGGCCCAACCTCGAGGCACGGGCGCGCGAGGCCCGATACGCCGCCGCCCGCGAGCACGCCGGCGAGCGCCCGATCGTGACCGGCCACACGCTCTCGGACCAGGCCGAGACGGTGCTCTACCGGCTCGTCTCGTCGTCCGGCGCCCGGGCGATCCGGGCGATGCGCCCGGCCGCGGGCGGCATCGTGCGCCCGCTCCTGTGCGCCACGGCCGCAGAGACGCGCGCCTGGTG
>JBKPMQ010000211.1:0-2149 GCA_046732235.1 Actinomycetota bacterium | reverse complement strand
TGGGATCCCAACCACACCGCCTGCACCGCCGACGTCGTGCTCGACCTCACCGCGGGCGGCCACGCATTTCGCGTCAAGACCGTCGACTACTACACCGGGAGCATCGGCAAGACATCGCTCGTCGCCGCCTGGACGACGTGACGGCCCAGCGTGCGGGCCCGCGACGCGAGCCGGGGGCGACCATCACGCACGAACGAGCAGAGATTCGTCGGAAGCGAGGGAGGACATGCAGACGACCGCCTTTGACATGAGCCTCGTGCAGTGTGGGGCTCGGCTGCGCCGCTCACCGTACTACGAGGCCTCGCAGCGGTACGGCCCACTGGGCTTCACGGTGTACAACCACATGCTCTTTCCGATCCGCTTCGATGACTTCGAGGCGGAGTACTGGCACCTGTTGAACCACGTGACGCTGTGGGACGTCGCCGTGGAGCGCTGTCTCGAGATCTCCGGTCCCGACGGCCTTCGGTTCACCCAGCTCCTGACGCCCCGCGACCTCTCACAGTGTGCAGTTGGGCAGGCGAAATACGTGCTCGTGACGGCGCCGGACGGCGGAATCCTGAACGACCCCGTGCTGACGCGGATGAGCGAGGATCGCTTCTGGCTGGCGCAGGCCTCAAGCGATACATTGTTCTACGCCAAAGGGCTCGCGGCATACGCGGGGATGGATGTCGAGCTGCGCGAGGCAGACGTCCACCCGCTTCAGCTACAGGGCCCGAAGTCGAAGGACGTCATGCGGGCATTGTTCGGAGACGAGATCCTCGAGCTTAAGTACTACTCCTTCACCGAGACTGAGCTCGCCGGCATCCCCATCGTCGTGACTCGCACCGGCTGGACATCGGAAGTGGGCTACGAGATCTACCTGCGCGACGCCAGCCGCGGCACGGAGCTGTGGGAGCGAATCATGCGCGCTGGGGACCCCTACCAGATCCGACCCACCGGCCCGGTCGACATCCGACGAGTCGAGGGCGGGATCTTCAACTGGGGCGCGGACATGACCTACGAGAACAACCCGTACGAGATGGGGCTCGACCGGCTCGTCAGCCTGGATGTCGAATGCATCGCCCGAGACGCGCTGCGCCGGATCAGCGAGCGGGGCGTGTCCCGCCGGATCACCGGGGTGGAGATCGACGGTGAGCGCTTTCCGCTCTTCAACTTCACGAAGTGGCCCGTCCATCACGACGGCCGCCGGGTGGGCAAGGTCACCTCCGCTGTCTACTCGCCGCGGTTGGAGCGCAATATCGGGTACGCCTGGGTACCGGCAGAGCTCGCGGAGACCGGGACGGTGATCGACGTCGAGTCGGAGTGGGGCGCGCGGACGGCGACGGTCGTGCCGATGCCATTCGTCGACCCGCAGAAGACGATCCCGGTCTCGTAGCGTCGAAGCCGCTGGGAAGCGACATGTCGCCAGCAAAGGTACTGGTCTGTGCGCGGCGGTGCGTCCGGAGCGGCGCAGCAGTGCGGGCAGACGAATCCGGAAGAAGGGCGGTTCTGCATGGCGGCCAGGCGACGACCCGCCACGCAGTGTTCGGCATCGTCCTCGCGGCGCTCGCGGACGCGCTCAACGACCGCAGCGCATAGCTCACGTTTAGCTCGGCGCGTTCATCCGCCTGGCGGGGGCGAGGCCGCTCCGGTTCCGCTGAGGGGCGTATGGGGCTACACGTCGCGTCGATCCGCGCGGATCGGTGGGCTCGTCACCGGCTACCCGCACGCCCGTCACCGGCCACCCGCACGTCTTTCCGTCGCCGCTGCCATCCAGTTGGCAGGGGTCGCTGCCGCTGGCGGTGTAGGTGACGCCAGGCTGCGAGTAGTAGGGGCCGTGCCGCCACCCGTGCTGCTGCCCGCGTCTCCTCTGCCATCTTCGCGCTTGCTGCCTCCGGCACGAGCCAGATAAACTGTAAAGGCGACCTGTGGCGATACCGCCGTCGCTCGCCTATGTCGGAGGCTGCGTGTCAGAGACCGGCCAGATCATTGTCGAATACCTGCCCCATGGGACACTGGTCGCCTTGTGTGGAGATCACGACATCGCTACCGCCACGGCGGTCAAGGCCGGACTCGCCGCCGTCTTCGCCAGCGGCGGGACCACCATCGTCGTCGACCTCTCAGAGCCGACGTTCAGGGACAGAACCATCGTCGGTGCGCTCTTCCATGC
>JBKPMQ010000210.1:0-11737 GCA_046732235.1 Actinomycetota bacterium | reverse complement strand
ATCTTGTCTTAAGTCTCGTGGGCTCGGAGATGTGTATAAGAGACAGGGGGAACGTCGAGGCGCTGGCGGGCGCGACGACCGCGTTCGAGCGCGGCCGCGTGACGGCGCTCGTCGGCGAGAACGGCGCCGGTAAGACGACCCTCGCGCGGGCCGTCTGCGGCCTGCTCGAGCTCGACCGCGGCCGTGTGGAGCCCGCGCCCGCCCGGGCCGGCTATGTCGGCCAAGACCCGGCCCACTACCTCCTCCACGACACGGCCCGCGACGAGGTCGGCTACGCCCTGCGCAACCTCGGCGTGCCGGCTCGAGAGCGCGAACGCCGGGTCGAGGCGGCGCTGCGCGCGCTCGGCCTGGAGGGCCTGGGCGAGCGCCACCCGCGCGATCTCTCGAGCGGCGAGCGGCAGCGGCTCGCGATCGCTGCGGTGACCGTGATGGAGCCGGAGCTGCTCGTGCTCGACGAGCCGACCCGGGGCGTCGACGGCCTGCGCAAGATGGCCCTCGTCGAGCTGGTCCGCTCGATGGCGGCGGACGGGACGGCGGTCGTCGTCGTCACCCACGACATGGACTTCGCCGCCGAGGCGGCGGACGCGGTGACGAGCATGGCGGCCGGCCGCGTCCTTTCCGACCGGGCGCCGCGCACGCTGCTCGCGTCGGGGATCTTCTTCGTCTCCCAGCTCGGGCTGGCGCTCGGCCGGGCGTCGCAGGCGGACGCCGTCGCCCTCCTGACCGAGCCGCTCGAGGCGGCGCGTGTTTAACGTGGGGGAACCCATGGTTCCCCCCCGAGCCCCCTCCTTCGGGGGCGTGGGGACCACGAATGGGTAGCGATACCGTCGCGCTCGCCCTCGTGGCCGCGCTCGCCCTCGGCCTCGTGGCCGTCGAGACCGGGCCCACCCGGAGCCGCGAGCTGGCGCTCGTCGCCGCCCTCGCCGCCGCGGCCGCCGGCGGGCGGGTGCTCTTCGCCGCCGTCCCGAACGTGCAGCCGGTGACGATGATCGTCGCGGTGACCGGGATCAGCCTCGGCGCCCGTGCGGGCCTTGCGACCGGCGCCGCGGCGGCGCTGGCGTCCAACGCCTTTCTCGGCCAGGGGCCGTGGACGCCGTGGCAGATGGCCGGCTGGGGGCTGGTCGGCGTCACGGCCGCGACCCTCGCGCCGGTCCTGCGAAACCGGCCGGGGCTGGCCCTGTACGGCCTCGCCGCGGGGTTTCTCTTCGACTGGCTGATGGACGTCTGGGCGTGGTCGTCGCTCGGCGGCGGCTCGACGTCCTTCATCGCCCTCGTCTCGACCGGGATCTGGTTCGACGTCGCGCACGCGGCCGGGAACGTCCTCCTCGCCGTCGTGGCCGGCCCGACCCTGATCCGCATGCTCGACCGCTACGCCCGCAAGCTGCACGGCACCTTCGTCCCACTGGAGCAGACATGAAGACCATCATCTCGATCGTCCTTGCCCTCGCCCTCCTCCTCACGACCGCGGCGGCGGCGGACGCTGCCACGGCGACCCACTACCTGCGCAGCCGCCAGACCCTGTCAGGCGGCTTCGCCGAGGCCGGCAGCGGCACGCCGAGCGTCGTGGTGACCGAGTGGGCGATGATGGGGCTGCGTGCCGCCGGGATCGCCCCCGGCGGCGTCCACCGAAGCGGCGGCAAGACGGCGATCGCCTTCCTGGCGTCGCGGGCCAGGCGCTGGTCGGACGCCTACGCCCTCGAGCGCGGCATCCTGGCCGTGGTCGCCGCCCGGTACAACCCGAGATCGTTCGCCGGCCGCAACCTGGTCGCCGGGCTGCGGGGCAAGATCGGCGGCCGCGGCGGGATCGGGCCCGCGGCGAACTCGACGTACTGGGGCGTTCTGGCCCTGCGCGCCGCCGGCTCCCGGGTGCCCGCCCGGACGCTCTCCTACATCCGCTCCCGCCGGCACCGCAACGGGGGCTACGCCTGGTCGAAGACGGCCGCGCCGGACTCGAACGACACGGCGGCGGCCGTGCTCGCGCTCCACGCCGCGGGCGTCGGCTGCGGCAACATCGCCATCCGCAGCGGGCTCGCCTACATCCGCAGCGCGCAGGCCTCGTCGCACGGGTACGCGCTCCTGCCCGGAAGCGCCGCCGACAGCCAATCGACGTCGTGGGCGATCCAGGCGCGCCACGCCTGCGGCCTGCGCAACGCGCGTGCGCGCCGGTGGCTGCTGGCCCGCCGGCTCCCGAGCGGCGCCTACAACTACCAGCCGGGGACGACGGTCACGCCGGCGTTCGTCACAGCGCAGGTGCTCCCCGCCGTGCACGGGCGCTGGTACCCGATCCGGTGACGCCATGTGTCGATCAGCGGAGCCAGACCGCCACGGAGACGACCAGGTAGATCGTGAGCAGCTGGAGGCCCTCCAGCCAGTTCGTCTCGCCGCCGCGCGCGATGAGCGTCGAGCCCAGCGCCGCGGCGGCGAGGGCCGCCAGCTGGAACGGGTCGAACACGAGCGTCAGGTCGTTGCCCATGACGACGCCGGCAAGCACGGCGACGGCCGATGCGACGAGCACGATCTGGATGCCGCTGCCGTAGGCGATGCCCATCGCGAAGTCGAGCCGGTTGCGGTAGGCCAGGCGGACGGCGGAGAAGTGCTCGGCGACGTTGCCGACGAACGGCACGATGACGAGCCCCACGAACGCACGCGGAACGCCGAGCGCCTCGACCGCGGGCTTGATCGAGTCGACCAGCACCTCGGACACGACGCCCGTCCCGATCGCCGCGGTCGCGAGCATGACGATCGCCTGCTTGCGCGACCAGCGCAGGCCGCCCGGCTCGCCCGAGTCGCGCAGGCCCGGCTGCCGGAAGCTGTAGTAGAGGTAGGCGGCGTACACGACGACCAGGGCGGCGCCGGTCCAGCGGGACAGGAGCTCCGAGGCGTTCGGGTCGTGCTCGAGCGCGGCGAAGAGCGTCGGCAGCCCAAGCCCCGCGACGCCCAGGATCAGCATCGAGGAGTTCATCGCGGCCACTCTCTCGGTGAACGTCTGGGCGCCGTTCTGCCAGCCGCCCACGACGAGCGAGAGGCCCAGGACCAGCAGGATGTTCCCGATCACCGAGCCGATGATCGACGCCCGCGCGATGTCGTCGAGGCCGGCGCGAATCGTCAGCACGACGATCACGACCTCGGGCAGGTTGCCGAACGTCGCGTTCAGGAGCGCAGAGATGCGCGGCCCGGCGCTCTCGCCGGCCTGTTCCGTCGCCTCAGCCAGCGCCCACGCGAGGGCCGCCAGGGCGACGGCCGCGACGACGAAGACGATCTGGCCGCTCGTGCCCGCGAGGTGGAGCACGACGGCCACAACCGAGACGGCGAGCACGGCGCCGAACCGCTGCAGCTCGGACGTGCTCACAGGTACCAGAAGGAGGTCGCGACGATCGCATAGACGGCAATCAGCTGGGCGCCCTCGAGCCAGTTCGACTCGCCGTCTGCGGCGATCAGGGCCGTGATCGTCACGGCGGCCGCCAGCGCGATGACCTGGATCGTCGGGAACACGAGGTCGAATTCGTGGGCCGTGAGCAGCGAGGCGAAGACGAGCACCGGCGCGACGCCGAGCGCCACCTGAAGCGACGAGCCGAGCGAGACCAGCATGGAGAAGTCCATCCGGTTCTGGTAGGCGATCTTCAGGGCGACGATGTTCTCGGCGATGTTGCCGACGATCGGCACGATCACGAGCCCCAGGAACGCGGCCGAGATCCCGATGTCGGCGATCACGGCGTCGAGGGTGCCGACGAAGACGTCCGAGACGGCCGCCACCGTGACGGTCGACGCGAGCAGCGCCGCCATCGCGACCCGGGCGCTCCAGTGCGGCTCGCCCGTCGGTGGATGGGCGCCGCCCGCGGTGCGGAAGTAGTAGACGAGGCTGAGGCAGTACAGCAGGAGCAGCACCGCCGCGGTCACGTCCGAGATCGTCTGCACCTCGGATCCCGTCCCGCGCGCCGCCGCGAACGCCGTCGGCACGCCCAGCCCGATGACGGCGAGCGCCAGCATGGACGAGTTCATGCCGGCGACCCGCCGGTCGAACGTCTGGGTGCCGTGGCGGAGGCCGCCGACGAGGAACGACGCGCCCAGGACGAGCAGCGTGTTCCCCAGGATCGACCCGGTGATCGAGGCGGTCGCCACCTCGAGCTGCCCCGCCCGGACCGCGAAGATGGTGATGATCAGCTCGGCGGCGTTCCCGAACGTCGCGTTCAGCACGCCGCCGACCTTGGGGCCGCTGCTCTCGGCCAGCTGCTCGGTGGACAACCCGACGATCCAGGCGAGGGCGAGCAACGCGAGCCCCGAGGCGAGGAACACCACGGTGTTCGAGGCCGAGGCCAGGTCGACGGCCGCCGCCAGCACGCTGCAGCCGGCCGCCACCACCAGTGAGGCCGTCTCGAACCGGTTGGGGCGTCGCGTCGCCGTGGCGCCGGTCACCGGCCGGCTACTCCTGGAACGCGCCCATGCTGCGGAATTTGGCCCGCCGCCCGGCGCGGCGCTGCGCCGGCGGCACGGCCGCGATCACGTCGAGCTCGAGCTGGATCGCGTCTCCGAGCAGCTCCGCGGCCCGGGCGTGGTCGCGGTGGGCGCCGCCCGACGGCTCGGACACGATCAGGTCGACGACGCCGAGGGCGAGGCAGGCCTCGGCGGTGGGGCGCAGCGCCGCGGCGGCCCGCTTCGCTTCGCCCGCGTCCTTCCACAGGATGGCGGCGCAGCCTTCGGGGGAGATGACGGTGTAGACGGCGTTCTGCTGCATCAGCACGCGGTCGGCGACGCCGATCGCGAGCGCGCCGCCGGACGACCCCTCGCCGATGACGCAGGCGATCACCGGCACCGGTACGCGCATGAGCGTCAGCTGGGCGCGGGCGATGGCGCCGGACTGGCCGCGCTGCTCGGCGCCGACCCCTGGAGCCGCCCCGGGCGTGTCGATCAGCGTGACGATCGGGAACCCGAGCCGGCCCGCGAGGCTGAAGACGCGCATCGCCTTCCGGTACCCCTCCGGGCTGGGCATGCCGAAGTTGCGGTGGGTGCGCTGCTTGAGATCGCGGCCCTTCTGGTGGCCGACGAAGGCGACCGACTGGCCCCGGAACGAGCCGATCCCGGCCACGACGGCCGGATCGTCGCCCTCGGCCCGATCGCCGTGCAGCTCGATGAAGTCGTCGCAGATCCGCTCCAGGTAGTCCAGGGTGTAGGGCCGGTCCTGGTGGCGGGCGAGCTGGACCGCATGCCAGGCGTCGCGCTCGGCGCCGCGGCGGCGGAAGAACCCGAACCGCTCCCGCTCAGTTGTCGACATCGGGCCCTCCGTTTCGGAACGGCCTGACCCCCGTCACCCGGCGGCGCGCGCCCGCAAGCGCGCGCCCGATCGCCCCGACCGGGTCGATCTCGCCGACGAGCGAGGGCGGCCGGTAGGGCGTCCCCCCTGCCAGGATGGCGGCGACGCGGGCGACCACGTCGCGCAGCTCCGGCCGGGGCACGATCAGGTCGACGTGGCCGTGGCGGTAGTTGGACTCGGAGAGCCCGAAGTCGTCCGGCAGGCTCTCGCGCGTCGTCTGCTTGACCACGCGCGGCCCCGAGAACGACAGCAACGCCCCGGGCTCGGCGATCACGACGTCCCCGAGCGCGGCGAAGCTGGCGGCGACGCCGCCCGTCGTCGGGTGGACGAGCACCGAGATGAACGGCCGGCCCGACTCCTGCAGCTCGTCGACGGCGGCCACGGTCTTCGCCATCTGCATCAGCGCGAGCACGCCCTCCTGCATGCGGGCGCCGCCCGATGCCGATACGGAGACGAGCGGCAGGCGCCGGTCGAGGGCGAGGTCGGCGGCGCGCGCGAACTTCTCGCCGACCACCGACCCCATCGAGCCGCCGAGGAAGGAGAAGTCCATAACGGCGAGGGCCACCGGGGTCGCGCCGATCGCGGCGGCGCCCACCACGGCGGCGTCCCGCAGGCCGGTCGAGCGCACGGCGGCGTCGATCCGCTCCGGGTACGGCCTGGAGTCGGTGAACACGAGCGGGTCGGAGGACTGCAGGCCCGCGGCGATCTCGGCGAACGACCCCTCGTCGACCAGCTGCAGGATCCGCTCCCGGGCGGTCACGGGGAAGTGGTGGCCGCAGTTCGTGCAGACGCGCAGGTTGCGCACCATCTCGTCCTCGCGGTAGTGCGACGCGCAGGTCGGGCAGGTGTTCCGGGTGCGGTGGGCGGGCTCGCCCGGGCCGTTCGGCTCGTCGGTGCGTTTGATGTCGACGTTGATGTTCTGCGCCAAAGCCCTCTCCCCCCAGGGTGCCCCGTTCAGCCGCCGTCGTCCCAGCGGCGGAGCACCAGCACCGCATTGTGCCCGCCGAACCCGAACGAGTTTGACACCGCCACCTTCACGTCGGCCTCGCGGCCCACGTTGGGGATGTAGTCGAGATCGCACTCCGGGTCCGGGTCGGTGAGGTTGATCGTCGGCGGCAGGAAGCCGTCCCGCATCGCCAGCGCCGTCACCGCCACCTCCACCGCGCCTGTCGCACCGAGCAGGTGGCCGGTCTCGCTCTTCGTCGAGGAGATCGGCACCCGGGCGGCGTGCTCATCGCCGAGCGCGATCTTGAGCGCCCGCGTCTCGGCCGAGTCTCCGGCGGGCGTCGACGTCCCGTGTGCGTTCACGTAGCCGATGTCGGCCGGGGCGACGCCGGCGTCCTCCATCGCCATCGTCATCGCCCGGGCCGGGTTCGTCCCCACCGGATCGGGCTCGGTGACGTGGTGGGCGTCGCTGGACATCCCGTAGCCGAGCACCTCGGCGTAGATGCGGGCGCCGCGGCCCCGAGCCCGCTCGAGCTCCTCGAGCACGAGCACTGCGGAGCCCTCGGACAGGATGAACCCGTCGCGACCGGCGTCGAACGGGCGGCTCGCGCCCTCCGGATCGTCGAGCCGCCGCGAGAGCGCGCGCATCGTCCCGAACCCGCCCAGCGCGAGCGGCGCGATCGGCGCCTCGACCCCGCCCGCGAGCATCACGTCGGCCATCCCGGCGCGGATGTACATGGTCGCGTTCCCGAGCGACATGCCGGACGCGGCGCAGGCCGTGCATTCCGTCGTGAGCGGGCCGCGCGTGCCGAGCGCCATCGACACCTCCGCGGCGCCCATGTTCGCGATGAGCGCCGTCACCCAGAACGGGTTCAGCCGGTCGGGGCCGGCCTCGAACAGCTTCGCGTGGGCGACCTCCTGCGTCTTCAGGCCGCCGATGCCGGTCCCCATCGAGCAGCCGATGCGCGAGGCGTCGGCCGGGATGTCGAGGTCGGCGTCCGCCACGGCCTGCACGGCCGCGGCCACGGCGAGGTGCGCGAACCGGTCGGTCTTCCGCACCGTGCGCTTGTCCATGTACTCGGTCGGATCGAAGCTCTTGACCTGGCCGGCGATGTTCACCGTGCCCTCGGGCATGTCGAAGCCCTCGACGCGGGCGATGCCCGAGCGGCCGGCCCGGATGCTCGCCCACGTCTCGTCCATGGTGAGCCCGTTCGGCGTGACCGCGCCCATCCCGGAGATCACGACCCGCCGCCTGCCATTCGCGCTCATATCCCCAACCCTCCGTCCACCGCCAACACATCACCTGTCACGAAGGCCGCCGCATCCGACACGAGAAAGCGAACCGCGCGGGCGACGTCCGCCGGATCGCCCAGCCGGCCGAGCGGCGTCTGCGCGAGGATCGCCTCGCGGGCGGCCGCGGGCAGCGCGTCGGTCAGCTCCGTCGAGATGTACCCCGGCGCGATCGCGTTCACGCGGATCCCGCGGCCGCCGAGCTCCTTCGCAAGCGCCTTCGTGAGGCCGATCAGGCCCGCCTTCGACGCCGCGTAGTTCGTCTGCCCGGCGTTCCCGTGCACCCCGACCACCGAGCTCATGGTCACGATGGCGCCGGCCCGCCGCTTCAGCATCGGCCGTGCGACCGCCCGGCAGGTGAAGAACGCGCCGCCGAGGTTCGTGTCGACCACCGAGCGCCAGTCGTCGTCGGAGAGCTTCATGATCAGGTTGTCGCGCGTGATCCCGGCGTTGCAGACGAGGATCGCGATCGGCCCGACGTCCGACTCCACGTCGTTCACGAGCGCCGCCGCGCCTTCCGGCGTCGAGATGTCGCCGGCGACCGCTCGCGCGCCGCCGCCCGCGTCCCGGATGCCCTGACAGACGGCCTCGGCGGCTTCGCCGGAGCTCACGTAGTTCACGACGACCTCGGCCCCCGCGTCGCCCAGCTCGCGCGAGACGGCGGCGCCGATGCCGCGCGAGCCGCCCGTCACCAGGGCGACCCGACCCTCCAGCTCACGAACGGGCAAGGCTTGCCTCCGCCGCCTTCAGATCCTCCGGCGAGCCGACCGAGACCGCGGTGACCGACTTGTCGATCCGCTTCACGAGGCCCGCGAGCACGCCGCCCGGGCCGACCTCGACGAATGTGCGTACGCCGTCGGAGACGAGCCCCTGCACCGACTGCGTGAAGCGGACGGGCGCCGTCATCTGCTCCACGAGCAGGCCCGGCACGCGGTCGACGGTCTCGAGCTTGCTGGACACGGTCGACATGAACCGGGTGCGGAGCTCGCCGAAGTTCGCGGCCCGCAGCGCCGGCTCGAGCCGGTGAGCGGCGTCTTCGACCAGCGGGCTGTGGAACGCCCCGGACACCCGCAGGCGCACCACCTTCGCGCCCAGGTCGCGGGCCTTCTCGCCCACGCCGGCGACGCCGTGCTCGCGCCCGGAGATGACGAGCTGGCCAGGGCAGTTGTAGTTCGCAGGCCACACGTCGCCGGTCTCGGCGCAGAGGCGCTCGACCTCGGAGTCCTCCAGGCCGAGCACGGCCGCCATCGCGCCGCGGGCCTTCGACGCCGCCATGGCCAGGCCGCGCTCGCGCACGAGCCGCATCACCAGGCCGACGTCGACGCTGTCGGCGGCCGCGATGGCGGCATACTCGCCGACGCTGTGCCCGACGACGACGTCGGGCTTGATCCCCAGCCGCTCCTGGATCGCCCGCAGCGCGGCGAGCGATGTGGCGACGAGCGCCGGCTGCGTCATCTCGGTCTGGGAGAGCTCCTCGATCGGCCCCTCGAAGCACACCTTGCGGAGATCGAAGTCGAGCTCCTCGGACGCCTCGTCGAACACCGCCGCGGCCTCGGGAAACTGCGCCACGAGGTCCCGCCCCATCCCCACGCGCTGGCTCCCCTGCCCCGGGAAACAGAACGCCACCTTGCTCATCCTCGCTCCTTGAGAGGGATTGTCCATTCCATGACGCACGAGCCCCACGAGAGGCCTCCGCCGAACCCGACCATCAGCACGACGTCGCCGGGCCGGATGCGCCCGGAACGGTATGCCTCGTCGAGGCAGATCGGGATCGATGCGGCGGAGGTGTTGCCGTAGCGGTCGACGTTCGCCACCACCTTCTCCGCCGGGATCCCCAGCCGCCGGGCGGCGTGCTCGATGATCCGCAGGTTGGCCTGGTGGGGGACGAAGACGTCGACGTCGTCCACCGTCATGCCGATCGCGTCGAGCACGCGGGCGGCCGACTCCACGCTGACCGTGGTCGCGAACTTGTACACCTGCGGGCCGTCCATCGTCACGTACGGGCCAGCGGCCGGCGCCCGCGAGTGCCCGGCCGCGGCCACCTTGAGCAGGTCGCCGCCCTCGCCGTTCGAGCCGAGCTCGAAGCCGAGCAGGCCGCTGTTCGACCCGTTGCCCCGCAGCACGACCGCCCCGGCGCCGTCGCCGAAGAGGACGCAGGTCGAGCGGTCGTCCCAGTCGAGCAGGCGCGAGAACACCTCGCAGCCGACGACGAGGGCCGTGTCGGTGAGCCCCGAGGCGACCTGGCCGTAGGCCTGGGCGAGCGCGAACACGAAGCCGGTGCAGGCGGCGGACAGGTCGTAGCCGGGCACGCCGGCCGCGCCGAGGCGCTCCCCGATGAGGGCCGCCGTGGCCGGGAAGTAGTAGTCGGGGCTGGCCGTGGCAACCACGATCAGGCCGAGATCGGAGGCGTCCACACCCGCCATCTCGATCGCCCGCTCGGCCGCGGCCGTGCCGAGGTCGGCAGCCGACTCCGCATCGGAGGCGATCCGGCGCTCGCGGATGCCGGTGCGGGTCGAGATCCACTCGTCGCTCGTGTCGATGCGGGCCGCGAGCTCGTCGTTCGTCATCACCCGCTCGGGCGCGAACGAGCCGATCCCGAGCATCTCGACGCCGCGGCGGCAGGCCGTGATCACGCGCCCGCCTCGACGCTCGTGAGCGCGAACGTGATCCCCGCCCGGCACGCCAGCTCGCCGCCGACGTGGGCGCTCGCATCCGCCTTGCCGATCGGGCCCCGGAGCCGGGTGATGTGGCACTCGAGATCGAGCACATCGCCGGGGCGCACGATGCGCTTGAAGCGGACGTCGTCGATGCCCGCGAACAGCGCCAGCTTGCCGGCGAAGTCGGGATGGGCCAGACCGCATACCGCTCCCAGCTGCGCCAGGGCCTCGACCTGGAGCACGCCGGGCATGATCGGGTTGCCGGGAAAGTGCCCGGCCAGGTACCAGTCGTCGGGCTTCACCAGGTAGCGGCCGGCGGCGCGAACCCCCGGCTCGAGCTCGGTCACCTCGTCGACGAGCAGGAACGGCTCGCGGTGGGGGATGATCGCGGAGATGCCGTCGCGATCGAGCGGGGCCGTCACTGACCGGCCGCCACGAGGCCCGGCGCCATGGCGTCGCGCATGCGCAGGCGGCCGCGGTGGGCGTGGCACTTGACCGTGCCCACGGGCATGTCCATCGCCTCGGCGATCTGCTCGTAGGAGAGCGAGAGCACGTCCTTCATCACGAGCACGCGGCGCTGGACCTCCGAGAGGCTCGCCATGCAGGCGCGCAGCTCCGCCCGCTGCTCGCGCTGCACCGCGACGTCCTCCGGCATCTCCGCGGCCGGCGACTCCGGCACGCCCTCGAGCGGCTGGTGACGGCGGCGGCGCTGGCGCACCGCCAGATCGCGGCACGTGTTCGCCACGAGGCTGTGCAGCCAGGTCTGGAACCGGGCCTCCCCTCTGAACTGTCCGATCCGCGTGCACAGCTTGGCCAGCGCCTCCTGGGCGGCGTCCTCCGCATCCTGGGTATCCGTGAGCAGGTACGCGGTCAGCCGGCGAACGCCCGGCGCATGCCGCTCGACGAGCGTCTCGAGCGCGTGCTCGTCGCCATCCTTGGCGCGTACCGCGAGCACCAGGTCGGAGAGAGATTCATACGTCGGCCGGTCACGTACCCGATCACGGACCTTCAGACGCGCTTCCGCGCGTTTGGGTTGCGGGAACATGAGGCGCAGTATTGTAGTGATGACGTGGAGGACTCGCTCCGGCCCGAGGCCGTCTCGCCGCTGTTTCGGGGCCGGTTCGGCCATCCCTACATCTATCGCCCCAGCTGCCCGAGCACCCAGGAGCTCGTGCGCGGGCTGGACGAGGGCGCCGTGGCCTCGTGCGAGCAGCAGACCGCCGGCCGCGGCCGCCTGGGCCGCGAGTGGATCAGCCCGTGGGGCGCGGGCGTGCTCTTCTCGCTCGCGCTCGCGCCGCGCACGCCGCCCGAGCGGCTGCCCCCGTTCGGGCTCGTCGTCGCGGAGGCCGTGTGCGAGGCCTGCTGGCCGGACGCGAAGGTGCGCTGGCCCAACGACGTCGTCGCGGGCGGGCACAAGCTTGCCGGCGTGCTCGCCGAGCTGCGCGAGGGCCGGCTCGTCGTCGGCGTGGGCGTGAACGCGAACCACAGCGCCGGCGAGCTGCCGCCGACCGCGCGGGTGCCGGCGACGTCCCTGCGC
>JBKPMQ010000209.1:0-2762 GCA_046732235.1 Actinomycetota bacterium | reverse complement strand
GGGCGGCTGCGGCTGGACGAGCTCGTGACGGCCACCTATCCGCTCGAGGAGATCAACGAGGCCGTCGCCGCCATGCGGCGCGGCGAGGCCATCCGCAACGTGATCGTCCCATGAGCGCGGCGATCGCGAGCATCGAGACGTTCGCGAACGACTGGGTCGGCTTCGTGCGCGTCCGCGACCGTGACGGCGCCGAGGGCTGGGGCCAGGTGTCGCCGTACCAGGCCGACATCACCGCCGAGGTGCTCCACCGGCAGGTGGCGCCCCACGCCCTCGGCGGCGACCCGGGCGACCCGGAGCTGGGGACGCGCGTCCTCGAGGCCGAGCACAAGTTCCCCGGCTCGTACGTGTGCCGCGCCCTCGCGGGCCTCGACACGGCGCTCTGGGACCTGCGCGCGCGCCGGGCCGGGGTGCCGGTCTGCACACTCGCCGGCGGCGCACCCCGCGAGCTGCCCGCGTACGCGTCGAGCATGCGCCGCGACATCACCCCCGAGGCAGAGGCGGACCGGCTGGCCGCGCTGCGCGCCGAGCTCGGGTTCGACGCGTTCAAGATCCGGGTGGGCATGGAGTGCGGACACGACCGTGACGAGTGGCCGGGCCGCACCGAGGAGATCGTCCCGGCCGTGCGAGCGGCCGTCGGCGACGACGCCCGCCTGCTCGTCGACGCGAACAGCTGCTACACGCCCGCCCGCGCCATCGAGGTCGGGCGGTTCCTGGAGGCGCACGACGTCGACCATTTCGAGGAGCCGTGCCCGTACTGGGAGCTCGAGTGGACGGCGGAGGTGACGGCGGCGCTCGACCTGGACGTCACCGGTGGCGAGCAGGACTGCTTCCTGTGGCAGTGGCGGCGGATGGTGGAGATGCGCGCCGTCGACGTCGTGCAGCCCGACGTCTGCTACGTCGGCGGGCTCACCCGGGCGCTGGCGGTGGCGGAGATGGCGGCCGGCGCGGGGCTCTCCTGCACACCCCACTCCGCCAACCTCTCGCTCGTGACCGTGTTCGCCCAGCACCTGATGTGCGCGGCCTCAAACGCGGGCAGCCACCTCGAGCTCTCGATCGAGGGGCCCGACTACTACCCGTGGCAGGACGGTCTCTTCGATCCGCCGATCACGGTGCGCGACGGCCGCCTGCCCGCGCCCGAGGGCGCCGGATGGGGCGTCGAGATCGACCCCGGCTGGCTGGCCGCGGCGACGCGGAGCGTCTCCGAGGTAGCGTGACGTGGTGGCGGACGAGCGCGTCGCGGTGATCACGGCAGGCGGGAGCGGCATGGGCGCCGCCGCGGCGCGCAGGCTCGCCGGTGACGGCTTCCGGGTCGCGATCCTGTCGTCCTCCGGCAAGGGCGAGGCGCTGGCCAACGAGCTCGGCGGCGTCGGCGTCACCGGCTCGAACCAGTCCGAGGCCGACCTGCAGCGGCTGGTGGACGCGACGATGGAGCGCTACGGGCGCGTCGACGCGCTCGTGAATAGCGCCGGCCACGGCCCGCGGGCGCCGGTGCTCGAGCTGACCGACGAGCAGTGGCGCACGGGCATGGAGGTCTACTTCATGAACGTCGTGCGCCCGACCCGGCTCGTGACCCCGATCATGGTGGCGCAGGGCGGCGGGGCGATCGTGAACGTCTCCACGTTCGCCGTCTTCGAGCCCGACCCGGTCTTCCCGACAAGCGGCGTCTTCCGCGCCGGCCTGGCGGCGTTCACCAAGCTCTTCGCCGACCGCTATGCGGCCGACAACGTGCGTATGAACAACGTGCTCCCGGGGTTCGTCGACTCGCTGCCCGAGCAGGAGGAGTACCGGAAGCGGATCCCGATGGGCCGCTACGGGAAGGTCGAGGAGGTGGCCGAGCTGGTCGCGCTGCTTGCGTCCGACCGGGCCCCCTACCTCACCGGGCAGAACATCCGCATTGACGGCGGCATCACGCGGTCGGTCTAGCCCTTACGGGCGCAGGACGCGGCCGCCGTCGACCACGACGTTCGTGCCGGTGACGAAGTCCGACTCGATGCAGAAGCGGACGGCCCGGCACACGTCGGCCGGGTCGCCGATGCGGCCGAGGGCCGTCTCCTCGGTGGCGCCCCGCGTCCCGTCGGGCATCAGCACCGGGCCGGGCGCGACGCCGCAGACACGCACCTCCTCGCGCCCCCAGGACAGCGCAAGCGACTTGACCATGTAGATCTGGGCCGCCTTCGCCGCCCCGTGCGGGGTGAAGAGCGGCCACGGCTGGACCCCGGCGACGTCGGTGATCGCCAGGATCACGCCTCCGCCGGAGGCGGCCATGTGCCGGTGCGCCGCCTGGGCGGCGAACATGAACCCCTTGGCGGTCGACTCGAGGGCCACGTCCCAGAGCTCTTCGCTCACATCCTCCGGCCGCACCGGCTCGAAGCCGGCCGAGGGGCAGTACACGACGACGTCGAGGCCGCCCAGCTCGACGGCGGCAGTGTCGATCAGCGCCGCCATCTGCGCGGGCTCTCCGGCCTCGGCCGCGAACGCCCCCGTCCGCACCCCGAGCGCCTCGATCTCGTCCCGCGTCGCCTCGGCCGCGTGCGCGCTCGTGTGGTAGCTGATCACGACGTCCGCGCCGCCCTGCGCCAGGTCGAGCGCGATCGCCCTCCCGAGCCGGTGTGCACCGCCCACCACGAGGCTGCGGCTGCCGTGGAGGGCGGGCATGGAGGGATATGCTAGCCAGCGGGTAGAGACAGGACGAAAACCACTCCGGAAGGGAGATCCGCATGGGGTATGAGGTTCCCGATCTGCCGTACGCGTACGACGCGCTC
>JBKPMQ010000208.1:0-10144 GCA_046732235.1 Actinomycetota bacterium | reverse complement strand
CGCCCAGAGCGCCCCGTAGCCGAGGTTCTCGACGGCAAGGCCGGCGACGGGCGCGATGATCGCGCTGGCGCCGAAGATCACGGTCGACGCGACGCCGACGGCGACGCCCGACCGGGCCGGGCCGGCCAGCTCCCCGACGAGCAGGTAGACGACGCCGTTGAAGCCGAAGACGCCGAAGGCGAGCACCGCGGTCGCCGCGAGGGCGGCGCCGAGGCCGGCGTGGAGGGCGGGCACCATGAGGATCGCGGCCGTGGCGCCGACGATCCCCGTCTCGCGCAGCGTGCGGCTGCGCCGTGTGCCGCCGGCGCGGTCGGCCAGCCGGCCCCAGACCGGCCGCGAGATCCCCGCGACGACGTTCACGAGCGTGAACCCGATCGCCGCCTGCGAGCGGGTGAGACCCTCGGCGCGTACCGCCGGGATGTAGTAGGTGATCACCGCGGTCAGGCCGATGATGTAGACGAACGCGATGGTCAGGGCGGGCCGGATCCCGGGCACGCGAAAGACGCTGCGCAGGCCGGTGCGGCCCTCGACCGCCCCGCCCGCAGGCGGGTGGTCGACGAGCAGGCCGAACGCGACCGACGTCACGGCCACGGCGACCGCGCACGCGGCCATCGCGAGCGGCACGCCGCCCGCGTCGGTCAGGAGCGGCAGCATGATCGCGCCGATCGTGCCGCCCAGCGGCACCGCCAGCTGCCTCCAGCCCATCACGGCGCCGCGCTTGTCGGGCGCGAACGCCCGCATCAGCGACGACATCCCGGCCACCGGCACCGCCGACCCGCCGATCCCGGCCACGAGCAGCGCCGCCGAGAAGGCGTAGGCGTTCGTCTGCCCGGCCGCGACCAGCGTCCCCAGCCCGTTCACGATGCCCCCGATCACGAGCACTCCGCGCGCGCCCAGCCGGTCGACGAGCATGCCCGCCGGGACCAGGGCGATCGCGGAGCCGAGGCTGACGGCTGCGTACACGGCGCCGAACCCGGCCACGCCCACGTCGAGCCGGTCGCGGATCTCGAGGGCGATGGCCGGCAGCCCGAAGGAGATCAGCGAGTACGCCGCCTGTGACGCGATCGCGAGGACGAGGATCGTGCGCTGCCTGCCCACGAGGGCAACATAGAGGCGATGGGGACTGTCCCCGTCCAGCGGGGACAGTCCCCGGTTGTCGCTAGGCGGCGAGCCGGTTGCGGAGGCCGCCGCCGAGGTACACCCGGCGGGCGACGCGGATCGCGTCGTCGATGCGCTTGCGCAGGCCCATCGCGTTCATGGGCTGCTCGGGGTCGATCATGACGACGGGGGTCGAGTCGAGCTCGTCGCAGGCGGCGAGCGTGACGGTGACCATGGCGATCTCGGCATTGCCGAGCGTCATGTCGAGGAGGACGACGTCGGGGCGGTGCTGGTCGACGAGCGAGAGGGCCTCGCCGGCGTCGAGGGCGACGACGATCTCGTAATGACCGGCGACGGCCTGCTCGACGAGGCCGAGCGTGAGGGGGTCGCGGTCGATGACCAGGATGCTCGCGCGCGCCCCGATCGGGGTCACGTTGGCGAGGTCGGTGGTGAAGCGGTGGTTGAGGCCGTACATGGCGGGAGAGTCCTTGGAGGCGAGGGGAGGCGGGTGGTTGCCTGGTATTCGGCCGTTTACAACTTCCTCACAAACCCCGATCGGGGGGCACCGCCCCCCGCGGACGGGGGATGCGTGGGATAGTGTCCAGGGGTGCGCATCGACCGCATCTACACGCGCGCAGGCGACGCCGGGCAGACGTCGCTGGGGGACGGCGAGCGCGTCTCGAAGAACGACCTTCGCATCTGGGCGTACGGCACCGTCGACGAGACCGGGGCGGCGATCGGGGTCGCGATCGCAACCGGCCTCGACGCGGAGCTGGCCGGCCTGCTGCGGCGGGTGCAGAACGACCTCTTCGACCTCGGGGCCGACCTGTCGGTGCCGCTCGACACGGAGCGCGGCCACGGCAAGAGCCGGCTGCGGATCACCGACGCCCACGTCGAGGCCCTCGAGCAGGCGTGCGACGACCTGACGCCGCGGCTCGAGCCGCTGACGAGCTTCGTCCTCTCCGGCGGCACGCCCGCGTCGGCCCATCTCCACCTGGCGC
The DNA here is from genome assembly GCA_046732235.1 of Actinomycetota bacterium. GTDB lineage: Bacteria > Actinomycetota > Thermoleophilia > Gaiellales > JAICJC01 > JAICJC01. The sequence goes on along the minus strand of JBKPMQ010000208.1, from coordinate 8,045 downwards.
GCACCATCTGCCGCCGGGCGGAGCGCCATGCCGTCGCGCTGGGCGAGGCGGATTCCGTGAACCCGGCGGCGCTGGCCTACCTGAACCGGCTCTCCGACCTGCTCTTCATCGCGGCGCGGCTCGCGAACGACGGCGGCCGCGCCGACGTGCTGTGGGAGCCGGGCGGCTCGGTGGCGGACACGTGAGCCTGCCCGACCGCGCCCGCCTGCGCGAGGAGACCCCGGAGCCCGAGCGCTCGACGATCTCGGGCATCCCGTACCAGCCGCTCTACACGCCCGGCGACGTCGACCTCGACTACGACCGCGACCTGGGCGACCCCGGCCGGTACCCGTTCACGCGCGGGGTCTACGAGACCATGTACCGCGGCAAGCCCTGGACGATGCGCCAGTTCGCCGGGTTCGGCACGGCGGAGGAGACGAATCGGCGCTTCCGCTACCTGCTCGAGCACGGGCAGACCGGCCTCTCGACCGCCTTCGACATGCCGACGCTCATGGGCTACGACTCCGACCACACCCGGTCGCTCGGCGAGGTCGGCCGCGAGGGGGTTGCCGTCGACACGCTGGCCGACATGGAGGATCTCTTCGCGGGCATCCCGCTCGACCGGGTGACCACGTCGATGACGGTGAACGCGCCCGCGGCGATCGTGCTCGCGCAGTACGTCTGCGTCGCGGAGCGGCAGGGGATCCCGCCGGAGGCGCTCGGCGGCACGATCCAGGCCGACATCCTCAAGGAGTACATCGCCCAGAAGGAGTGGATCTTCCCGCCCGAGCCGTCGATGCGGCTGATGGTCGACATGATCGAGTGGTGCACGAAGACCCTGCCGCGCTGGCACCCCGTCTCGATCTCGGGCTATCACATCCGCGAGGCCGGGGCGACCGCGGCCCAGGAGCTCGCGTTCACGCTGGCGGACGGGTTCGCCTACGTCGAGGCGTGCCGGGAGCGGGGGATGGACGTCGACGACTTCGCCCCGCGGCTCTCGTTCTTCTTCAACGCCCACATCGACTTCTTCGAGGAGATCGCGAAGTACCGGGCCGCCCGCCGGATCTGGGCGCGGGAGCTGCGCGAGCGCTACGGCGCGACGCGCGAGCGCTCGCTGCTCATGCGCTTCCATACGCAGACGGCCGGCGTGTCGCTGACCGCCCAGCAGCCCGAGGTGAACATCGTCCGCACGGCCGTCGAGGCGCTGGCCGCGGTCCTGGGCGGCACCCAGTCGCTGCACACGAACTCCTACGACGAGGCGCTCGCGCTCCCGACGGAGGGCGCGGCCCGGCTGGCGCTGCGCACCCAGCAGGTGATCGCGCACGAGACCGGCGTGATCCACTCCGCCGACCCGCTCGGCGGATCCTGGCTGGTGGAGTCCATGACCGACCGGCTCGAGCGCGAGGCGTACGACTACTTCGAGCGCATCGAGCGGCTCGGGGGCGTCGTCGCGGCGCTGAACGAGAACTTCTTCCAGCGCGAGATCGCCGAGGCGTCGTACCGCTACCAGCAGGAGGTCGAGGACGGCCGCCGGCTGGTGGTCGGCGTGAACTCGTACACGTCGGAGGACGACGACCAGGTCGAGATCCTGCGTATCTCGCCGGAGGTGGAGCGGCGCCAGAAGGAGCGCCTGAACGCCGTCCGCGGCCGCCGCGACGCCGCCGCCGTGCAGGCCTCGCTCGAGCGGCTCGAGGCCGACGCCGCCACCGACCGCAACGTCATGCCCGCGCTCGTCGATTGCGCCCGCGTCTACGCCTCGGAGGGCGAGATCTGCGACGCCCTGCGCGCAGTGTGGGGCGTCTACCGCGAAACCCCCGTCTTTTGACGTGGGGGAACCCAGGGTTCCCCCACGAGCCCCCTGCTTAAGGGTCTTCCACGAACGCTGAGCCGCTGCGGCGCGATGCGAACTCGCCTCCGCCCGATAGCCCCGCGCTATCGGGAACACGCCCCCGCCACGCCGTCGCTCCGCGGCGGAGGTTGGGTGAATAAACGGGGTCAGACCCCTTTTATTCGCCTGCCACCGCCGTCGCTTTGCCGCGGAGGCGGCTGGAGTGGGGACTGTCCCCGCTTGACGGGGACAGCCCCCGATTTCTGGCGATGGCGACGCCTCCGTTCTCGCGTAGGATGGCGCGGATGGACGCCTTCGAGGTCGACGGGCTCGAGGCCGCGCGCTCCGCGGCCGGGGAGCTCTACCACGAGTTCCTGCGCCGCGACTCGATGAGCGCGGGCCTCTACGTGCTGCGCGCCCGTGAGGCGGATCCGCAGACGCCGCACGCCCAGGACGAGCTCTACTACGTCATCTCCGGGCGCGGCCGGATCCGGGTCGCAGACCGGGATCGCCCGGTCGGCCCCGGGTCGGTCGTCTTCGTCGCCGCCGGGGTCGACCACCGCTTCCATTCGATCACGAGCGATCTCACCATCCTGGTCGTGTTCGCACCGCCGGAGGGGTGAGCGCGTATACACTCGGCCCGCTATGAGTGGGCCCATCCGTGTGGTCGTCGCCAAGCCGGGCCTGGATGGCCATGACCGCGGCGCCAAGATCATCGCCCGGTCGCTGCGCGACGCGGGCATGGAGGTCATCTACACCGGCCTGCACCAGACCCCCGAGCAGATCGTCGCGACCGTCCTCCAGGAGGACGCGGACGCCGTCGGCATCTCGATCCTGTCAGGAGCCCACATGACACTTGTCCCGCGGATCCTCGACCTGCTGCGCGAGCAGGGCGCCGGCGACGTCGTCGTCGTAGTCGGCGGCACCATCCCCGGCGAGGACGTCGAGGAGCTGAAGGGCATGGGCGTCGCGGAGGTCTTCACCCCCGGCGCGCCGACGGCCGCGATCGTCGACTTCCTGCGCGAGAAGGTGGGGGCGGAAGGGTGAGCGGCGCCGGCCTTCGCATCGCCGTCGACGGGCGCGTCGCCACCGTCACCATCAACCGCCCCGACGTCCTGAACGCGCTCAACACCGCCCTGCTCGAGGAGCTGCTGGCGACGCTCAGCGACCTCGGCTCGGACGGGGCCGTCGGCGCCCTCGTGCTCACGGGTGAGGGCGACCGCTCGTTCATCGCCGGCGCGGACATCAAGGAGATGGCGGGCAAGACGCCGCTCGAGGCGCGGGCCTACTCCGAGCTCGGCCAGGAGATCGCCCACATGCTCGAGACGATGCGCAAGCCCACGATCGCCGCGGTGAACGGCTACGCGCTCGGCGGCGGCTGCGAGATGGCGCTCGCGTGCGACGTGCGCCTCGCCTCCGAGAACGCCGAGTTCGGGCAGCCCGAGATCAACCTCGGGATCATCCCCGGCTGGGGCGCCAGCCAGCGCCTGGCCCGGGCCACGAACATCGGCTACGCCAAGGAGCTGATCCTGACCGGGCGGCGTGTGGACGCCGCGGAGGCGTTCGAGCGCGGCCTCGTCCAGCATGTGTACCCGCCCGACGAGCTGCTGCCCGCGGCGTGGAAGATGGCCGCCGAGATGGCCTCCAAGAGCCCCGTCGCCCTCTACTACGCGAAGGAGGCGACCAACCGGTCGCTGCACGGCGACATCGGCGGGAACCTCGTCCACGAGGCCGACCTCTACTCGCTCATGTTCTCGACCGACGACGCCCGTGAGGGCCTGAGCGCCTTCGTGGAGAAGCGACAGGCGTCGTTCGTCGGCAAGTAGGCTGCGGGCGAACAGTTCAGGGAGGGAGCGGGGAGTGAACATCGCAGTCTGCGTCAAGGAGGTGCCGAGCGCGACGTCGCAGCGGCGGCTCGATCCGGGGACGAAGCGGCTCGACCGCTCCGGCGACTCCGAGCCGAACCCGTTCGACGTGCATGCGCTCGAGGAGGCGATCCAGATCCGTGAGCGGGGCGCGGACGTGGGCGAGATCGTCGCCGTGTGCATGGGCCCCGAGTCTGCGCAGCGGGTGCTGACGAAGGCGCTCGCGCTGGGCGCGGACCGCGCGGTGCTCGTCACCGACCCGGCCCTCGCAGGCTCCGACATCTCCGGCACCGCCTATGTGCTCGCCGCCGCCGTCGGCAAGCAGGACGCCGACCTCGTGCTGCTCGGCCAGCAGGCCGCCGACGCCGACTGCTACGTCATGGCGGCCGCCGTCGCCGACCACCTGCGCCGCCCGCTCGTGACCCAGGTCGCGGAGCTGCGGCTGGATGGCGGCACGGTCAAGGCCAAGCGCCAGGCCGAGCACGGCTACGACCTGATCGAGGCGCCGCTGCCGGCGGTGGTCTCGGTCTCCGACGCGATCAACACGCCCCGGCTGCCCTCCATCAAGGCGATCATGGGCGCGAAGCGCAAGCCGCTCGAGACCCTGTCCGCGGCCGATCTCGACCTCGACACCGCCCGCGTCGGCGGCGACGGCGCCCGCAGCGTCGTGCGCGAGATCTCGCCGCCGCCGGCGAAGGCGGAGGGCTTGAAGATCGAGGATTCCGGCGGCGACTCCGCCGAGAAGGTGGTCGCATTCCTCACCGAGAAGGGGCTTATCTAACGTGGGGGACCCCATGGTTCCCCGACGAGCCTCCTCCTTCCGCCGCACTCGGGCGGCGGCGGCGCTCCGGCAAGAACGCGGTCTCGCCCGAGTCCACGATCGCCGGCATCGAAACCGCGCGACGACCTCACGACACCTCACCTCCGAGGAGGCTTAGATGGCCATCCTGGTCTATGTCCATCATGACGACGGCGAGTTCTCGCCCCAGGGCCTCGGCCTGCTGGCGAAGGCTTCGGAGCTCGGCGGTGAGGTGAACGCATTCGTGGCGGGGTCGGGCATCGACGACGGGTGGGCCGGGTCGCTGGGCGGCCACGGCGCGGCGAAGGTGCTCGTCGCCGACGATCCCGCGCTCGGCGGCCTCTCGCAGCCGATCGTCGACGCGCTCGCGCCCTCGGCGGCGGAGGCAGACGCGGTGCTCTTCGGCGCCGGCGTGGTCTCGGCCGACGTCGCGGCGGGCCTGACCGCGCGCCTGGGCGCCGGGATCGCCTGCGAGACGACCGAGATCGCGATGGCGGACGGCGGCGTCGTGGCCACCCGGCCGGCCCTCGACGACACGGTCATGGTCGAGTCGGGGTTCGCGGCGGGCCCGGGCATCGTGCTCGCCCGCGCGAACGCCTTCCCGGTCAGGGAGGACGCCTCCGGCACGGCGCCGGTCGAGCGGGTGTCCGTCAGCGTCGAGGACTGGTCGAAGGGTGCGTCCCTCACGGGCCGCGAGGCGGCGGAGGGCGGCGGCGTCGACATCACCGAGGCCGACGTCCTGGTCTCCGTCGGCCGCGGCATGGGCGGCCCCGAGAACGTGCCGCTGGTCGAGGCGCTCGCGAAGGCGCTCGGCGGCGAGGTGGCCGCGACCCGTGCCGTCGTCGACGCCGGCTGGGTGCCGTACTCGATGCAGGTCGGCCAGACCGGCAAGACGGTCTCGCCGAAGCTCTACATCGCCTGCGGCGTCTCCGGGGCCATCCAGCACAAGGTGGGGATGGCGAGCGCCAGCACGATCATCGCGATCAACAAGGACCAGAACGCGCCGATCTTCGAGTTCGCCGATGTCGGCGTGGTGGGCGACGCGCTCGCAATCCTGCCAAAGCTGACCGAGCTCCTCGCCGCCCGCAAGGGCTAGGAACCGGGGTCAGACCCCGAACGGTCCCCGTCACGGTTTCGTGCGTCTTCTTGCGTGGGGTCTGACCCCGGTTCGGGGGCCTCGCCCTCGCGCAGCACGAGGAGCGCGTTGCGCAGCCGCACGACGTCGGCGAGGACGTCGCTCATGCGCTGCTCCGGCGGCGCGACCGGCACCGGACGGCCCAGCCGCTTGAACAGCCGCTCGGTGTCGGTGATCGACCAGCGCCGGTCGGCCCCGACCTCGATCGGGACCTCGCTGCGGCGGCGGTCGGTGCCCGCCAGGAACTCGTCCAGGTGGTCGATCAGGGCGTCGATCCTGTCGCGATCCGAAGCCACGGCTACATCTGGGTGTACTCGGGCCCGCTCCCGCCCTCGGGCGGCGTCAGGCGCCCGCCCTTGGCGGTGATCGCGCCGCACTGGACGCAGTTCGAGGGCGTGAGCTCGACGTCGACCATGTCGCCGCCCGCGTCCTTCAGCTCGTAGACGCCGGCGGGGCACATCGCCTCCCACGTCCGGCCGACCTCGCGCGGGACGCGGGTGCGCACGCGGATGTGGTTCGGGGCGTCGTCGCGGCTGCGGTTGCCGGAGAGGAAGACGCTCGAGAGCTTGTCGAAGGTGAGCGAGCCGTCCGGCTGCGGATAGGTGCGGCCCTCGATCGTCATCGGCGCCTCGGCGTCGCGGTGGGTGCGGAACGAGCCGCCGGGGAACGCGCCCCGGGTCGCGTCCATCGCCGATGCGAGCGCACCGCCGACGTAGAGCCCCCGGTTCAGCGCCTGGCGCATGTTGCGCACGCGGCGCAGGTCGGACCAGATGTGGCTTCGGCGGATGCGGTCGTCGTAGCCGTCGAGGGCCCCGGCGGCGGCCGGGTCGGCGCCGGCCTTCAGCTGCTCGTAGATCGCGTCGGCCGCGAGCATCCCCGAGCGCATCGCGTAATGGATGCCCTTCAGCTTGGGCACGTTCACGAACCCGGCCGCGTCGCCGGTGAGGACGGCGCCCGGCACCGAGAGCCGGTCCGGGAGGGCGAGCAGGCCGCCCTCGGGGATCGTCTTCGCGCCCCAGCCGATGCGCTCGCCGCCCTCGAACAGCGGCCGGATCAGCGGGTGGGTCTTGAACTGCTGCAGCAGGTCGTGCACGGAGAGCGTGGCGTCGCGGTAGTCGAGGCCCACGACCAGCCCGAGCGCGATCCGGTCCTCGCCCATCGGGTAGATGAAGGTGCCGCCGCTCTCGCCGTACTTCTTCTGCGGCCGCAGCGGCCAGCCGAGGGTGTGGATGACGCGGTCGAGCGGGCGCTGGACGCGCCAGAGCTCCTTGACGCCGAGGCTCCAGATCTGCGGGTTCCTGCCCTTCAGGCCGAACGCCTCGATGAGCGCCCCGGTCAGGTGGCCCTGCGTCCCTTCGGCGAGCACCGTCGCCTGCGCGTGGATCTCGGCGCCGGGCTCGTAGGCGCCGAGCGGCTCGCCGTCGCGCCCGAGGCCCTTGTCGCCGGTGACGACGCCGCGCACCGCCCCGTCCGAGACGAGCAGCGTGTGCGCGTCGGTCTCCGGCAGCACCATGACGCCCAGTTCCTCGGCCTTCGCCGCCAGGTGGCGGCCGAGCTGGGCGAGGGAGAAGATCCAGTTGCCCTTGTTATGGAAGGGCGGCGGAGTGGGGACGCGGATGCCGTAGCGCTCGCGCATGAAGTAGACCGACTCGCGCCGCACCGGGCCGTAGCTCTCGAGCTGCTCGATCGGCGTATCGGGCAGCAGGTCGCGCAGCGCCGACGGGTTGACGACGGCGCCGGAGAGCAGGTGCGCGCCGACCACCCGGCCCTTGTCGACGAGCGCGACCGGCACCTCGCCGAGCCGCTCGGCCGTGGCGGGGTCGTCGGCTAGGAGCTGCCCGAGCCGGATCGCGCCCGCGAGGCCGGCGGGCCCGCCGCCGACGAAGAGGACGCCCACGTCGATGCGCTCGTCCTCGGCCGCCTGCGGCTCCGCGACGAACTCGCGCACCTGTACGGGGGGTGGATAGTCTGAGGGCCGCCGCGCCACGGGCGCGCATGCTACCGGGGTCAGACCCCGAACGGGCGCCGTGACGGTTCCGGCGCACTTCCGGCACAGCCCGTGCGAGACAGGTGACACGGGCCGTCCGTATCCTCGCTGCATGGCATTCACCGGCTTCCATCCCAAGGCATTCGGCTTCCTCACAGGGCTCGCCGAGCACAACGATCGCGCCTGGTTCCACGAGCACGAGACGGAGTACAAGGGGCTCCTGCTCGAGCCGGCGCGCGAGCTCGTCACCGCCCTGGGCGAGCGGCTCGCCGCCGTCGCCCCGGGCATCCACGCCGACCCGCGGGTGAACGGCTCGATCATGCGCCTCGCCCGCGACACCCGCTTCTCGAACGACAAGACCCCGTACAAGACCCACCTCGACCTGTGGCTGTGGGAGGGGCCGGGCCCGAGCCGCGAGTGCGCCGGCTACCTCGTGCGGCTCGACCCCGACG
>JBKPMQ010000207.1:0-8386 GCA_046732235.1 Actinomycetota bacterium | reverse complement strand
CACCCGCATCGACCAGTACATGAGCCGGACGTCGGGCCTGTAGTTGCCGGGCCCGTACTTCTGCTGCGACTGCGCCTGGAGCTGGTTGAGGCCGTCGACCTTCCCGTCGAACGAGCCCGTCGCCATCCACGACAGCAGCCGGGGGACGGTGATCGAGAAGCGCGGGGTGGGATCCTGCGCCGAGAACCCGCCGATCTGGAACAGCGAGAAGCCGCAGGGCTGGCAGGTGTTCCACTGCGCCTCGGAGGCGGCGATCTTCATCCCCTGCGCGGATGTCACGGCCTCGCCGAAGCGGTTGCCGACGGACAGCTGGATCAGCGTTGCCGGCACCGCAACGATCAGGGCGAGCTTCGCGGCCCGTCGGAACAGGTCGACGTTGCGGCCGCGGAGCAGGTGCCAGCAGCAGATCCCGAACATCGCCATCGAGCCGAAGATCAGACCGGCGAGGATGACGTGGACCCACGCGAAGACGGCGAACTCGTTCGAGAGCAGCGCCCACACGCTCGTGAGCTGGGCCTTCCCGTTCGTCACCGAATATCCGACCGGATGCTGCATCCACGAGTTGGCCACGAGGATGAAGTACGCCGACAGCCAGGTGCCGAGGGCGGCGATCCAGATGGTCGCAAGGTGCAGTCTCGGCGACAGCTGCCCCCAGCCGAAGATCCACAGCCCCAGGAAGGTGGCCTCCAGCATGAACGCGGCCAGGCCTTCGATCGCGAGCGGCGCTCCGAAGACGCCCCCGACGTAGTTCGAGTAGACCGACCAGCTCATGCCGAACTGGAACTCCTGCACCAGGCCGGTCGCCACGCCGATCGCGAAGTTGATCAGGAGCAGGGCTCCGAAAAAGCGGGTCAGACGGAGCCACACGTCATCACCCGATCGATGCCAGAGCGTCTGCATCACCGCAACCAACGGCGCCAGGCCGAGCGTGAGCGGCACGAACAGGAAGTGATAGATCGTGGTGGTCGCGAACTGGATCCGCGCCAGGTCGAGCGTGCTGACCGCGACCGGGATCACGGTGGGATCAATGCCACCGCCGGCCCCGGCGCCGCGTCCCCCGGATGGGATGAATCGCTCCGGCCTTGGGGCGCGGGTTCATGCGTTCGGGATGACGACGCGCTCCCCGTCGCCCGGGAAGATCTCGCGCGCGGCCGGCGGGTCGTTGGCCGGGAAAGGAGCCGCACCATGAGCAGCATCAACCGCTTTCCGTGGCAGGACGACATCCTTCGCGGCCTGCACACGGGCGAAGCGGCCTCGATCGACGACCTGGCGGACGTCGTCACGGCCAGGGGGTACGAGCCCGACACGCTCAAGGAGGAGATCGCCGCGAACGTCGACCATCTCGTCCATCTCGGCCTCGCGGAGTACGCCGACGGGGGGCCCGGCCCGCGCGCGAGCACGCCCGACGTCGAGCTTTTCCAGCGGCAGGTGCGGCTGACGCCGACGGGCGTCGAGGCCGCGGCGTCGCTGCCCTGACGCCGCCGCCGCCGGCGGGGACGCCGGTCCGGCCCACCGGAGCGCGCGCCCCGGTTCGGTACCATCCATCCGGATGAGCGTCTTCCAGAAGATCCTCCGTGCCGGCGAGGGCCGGACTCTCAAGCGCATGCAGGAGCGCGTGCGCGAGATCAACGACCTCGAGCCCGAGCTCGAGGCGTTGTCCGACGACGAGCTGCGCGCGAAGACCGAGGAGTTCCGCAACCGGTTCGAGGAGGGCGAGGAGCTCGACGAGCTCCTGCCCGAGGCGTTCGCCTGTGTCCGCGAGGCGGCCAAGCGGACGATCGGCATGCGCCACTTCGACGTCCAGCTGATCGGCGGGATGGTGCTGCACGAGGGCCGCATCGCCGAGATGAAGACCGGCGAGGGCAAGACCCTCGTGGCGACGCTGCCGCTCTACCTGAACGCGATCAGCGGCGTGAACGTGCACCTGGTCACCGTCAACGACTACCTGGCCAAGCGCGACGCCGAGTGGATGCGGCCGGTGTACGAGGCGCTCGGCGTGACCGTCGGCGTGATCCAGTCGAACATGCCCGACGACTGGGAGCAGACCAACCGCCGCGCCGCCTATGCCTGCGACGTTACGTACGGCACGAACTCCGAGTTCGGGTTCGACTACCTGCGCGACAACATGGCGGTCGAGCTCGAGCAGACCGTGCAGCGCGGACACTGGTACGCGATCGTGGACGAGGTCGACTCGATCCTGATCGACGAGGCGCGCACGCCGCTCATCATCTCCGGCCAGCCCGAGCAGGCGGCCGAGACCTACTACGCGTTCGCCCGCGTCGTCCGCGACCTCCACCTCGGCGACGACTACGAGGTCGACGAGAAGTTCCAGCAGGCGGCCCCCACCGAGGAGGGCGTCACCAAGGTCGAGCGGGCGCTCAAGATCGAAAACCTGTACGCGCCCGAGAACGGCCAGCTCGTGAACCACCTGATCCAGGCGATCAAGGCCAAGGAGCTGTACAAGCGCGACGACGAGTACGTGGTCGTCGACGGCGAGGTCAAGATCGTCGACGAGTTCACGGGCCGCATCATGGAGGGCCGGCGCTGGTCCGAGGGGCTGCACCAGGCCGTCGAGGCCAAGGAGAACGTGAAGATCCAGGAGGAGAACGTGACCGTCGCGACGGTCACGATCCAGAACTACTTCCGGATGTACAAGAAGCTCTCCGGCATGACGGGCACCGCCCTCACCGAGGCGAACGAGTTCCACGACATCTACAAGCTCGAGGTCGTGCCGATCCCGACCCACCGGCCGATGGTCCGCGTGGATCAGAACGACCAGATCTACCGCACGAAGGACGAGAAGTTCGCCGCGGTGGTCGAGGACATCGTCGACCGCCACGCGACCGGCCAGCCCGTGCTCGTGGGCACGATCTCGGTCGAGGTCTCGGAGCATCTCTCGGCGCTGCTCGGGCGGCGGGGGATCCCGCACGAGGTGCTGAACGCGAAGAACCACGAGCGCGAGGCGCTCATCATCGAGAAGGCCGGCGAGCCGGGCGCGGTCACCATCGCGACCAACATGGCCGGACGCGGCGTCGACATCAAGCTCGGGCAGGGCGTCCCCGACCTGGGCGGCCTCTACGTGCTCGGCACCGAACGGCACGAGTCGCGCCGGATCGACAACCAGCTGCGCGGCCGCTCGGGCCGTCAGGGCGACCCGGGCGAGTCGCGCTTCTACCTCTCCGCGCAGGACGAGGTCATCCGCCTGTTCGCGGGCGAGCGGATCTACAAGATCCTCGACTCCCGCTTCGGGCCGCCGAACGGTGAGCCGATCGAGGCCAAGATGCTCACGAGCCGCATCGAGGGCGCGCAGAAGAAGGTGGAGGAGTTCCACTTCGTGAACCGCAAGAACGTCGTCAAGTACGACGACGTCCTGAACGAGCAGCGCGAGCAGGTGTACGCGACGCGGCGCGAGATCCTCGAGGGCGAAGACCTGCACGAGATGGTGGTCGGCTGGTTCGAGGACGTGGTCGAGGCGGCCGTCGACGCCCACACCGGCGGGGCGGGCTTCGCCGAAGACTGGGACTGGGAGAGCATGTGGGTCGCGCTCCAGTCGATCTACCCGATCCGGATCGACCTGGCGACGATCGACCGCGAGCACATCAGCCGCGAGGATCTGCTCGACCTGATCTTCGACGACGCCATCTCGTCCTACGAGGCGCGCGAGAAGGAGTGGGGCGAGGAGCTGACCCGCAACCTCGAGCGCTGGGTCGTCCTGCAGGTGCTCGACGTGCGCTGGCGCGAGCACCTGGACAACATGGACTACATGCGCCAGGGCATCGGCCTGCGCGGCTACGCGCAGAAGGACCCGCTGGTCGAGTACCGGGCCGAGGGCGCGGCCATGTTCAACGAGATGGACTTCCTCGTGAAGCAGGAGACCGTCCGGGCGCTGATGCACGTCGAGGTGCAGATCGAGGACGAGGCCCGGTACGACCACTCGCCGCAGAACACCACCCGGCAGTACTCGTACGAGCACGACCCGGCCGCGACGCTCGAGGCGCTGGCCGCCGGCGCCGCCCAGAACGGCGAGATCGAGGATGCCGAGACCTTCCCGGTCGTGGAGCAGCGCCACGTCGACCCCGAGCGCGACGTCGGCCGCAACGACCCGTGCTGGTGCGGCTCGGGCAAGAAGTTCAAGAAGTGCCATGGCGCATAACGGCCACGCACCTGAGCCCCGCTCGCTGGACGAGCTGCGCGCGGCGGTCGAGGAGATCAGAGCCCAGCTGCACTGGGTTCGTGATTACCTTTGACCCCGATGCGCTGAGCGCGCGCAGGGCCGAGCTCGAGGCCGAGACGGTGCAGCCGGGGTTCTGGGACGACCAGCGCCGGGCGGCCCGGACCTCGTCCGAGCTGGCACGGACGCAGCGCAATCTGGACATGTTCGAGCGCTTGCAGGACGAGACCGGCGAGCTGGACGGGATGCTCGAGATGGCGGCCGAGGACCCCGAGTGGAAGGCCGAGCTCGAGCGCTCCCTGGCCGCGCTGACGAGCGACCTGGGCCGGCTCCAGGAGGAGGCCCTCTTCACGGGCGAGTACGACACCGGGCCGGCCGTCGTCGGCGTGCACGCGGGCGCCGGGGGCACGGACAGCCAGGACTGGGCCGAGATGCTCCTGCGCATGTACCTGCGCTGGGCCGAGGCGCGCGGCTTCAGGACGGAGCTGCTCGAGGCCACGCCGGGGGAGGAGGCCGGCCTGAAGAGCGCCACCTTCACCCTCACCGGCGACAACGCGTACGGGATCATGCAGGCCGAGAAGGGCGTGCACCGGCTCGTGCGGCTGTCGCCGTTCGACTCGGCCCACCGCCGCCACACGAGCTTCGCCCAGGTGGAGGTGTCGCCGCTCGTCGACGACGACGTGGACGTCGAGATCGACGAGGCCGACCTCCGCATCGACACGTACCGCTCGCAGGGCGCCGGCGGCCAGCACGTCAACAAGACGGACTCGGCGGTGCGCCTGACCCACATCCCGACCGGGATCGTCGTCCAGTGCCAGAACGAGCGCTCGCAGCTCCAGAACAAGGCGCAGGCGATGCGGATCCTGAAGTCGCGGCTGATCGAGCGGGAGCACGAGGAGCGCGAGGCGGCGCTCGCGAAGGAGCGGGGCGAGGCCCAGGACATCTCGTTCGGGAGCCAGATCCGGTCGTACGTCCTGCACCCGTACACGATGGTGAACGACCACCGGACGAACATGAAGGTCGGGAACGCCCAGGGCGTGCTCGACGGAAATCTCGACGAGCTCATCCGGGCCGAGCTGCTGCGCCGCGCCGCCGTGGCGCCGAAGGGGGCCTGAGCTCTTTTTGCCGCGGCTAGGACGCGTGGACGCAGTTGGCAAACGCTGGAAACGCGCGACCTGCCGTTTGCACCCGTCCGGCCGCACCGGTACCCTGGGTGCGCACCTATCGCCCGCCGCGGCGATCCGAAGCCGCCCATGAACAACGAGATCCGAGTTCACCAGGCCGTCTCCGACGTGCCGCCGCCGGCGTTCGAGCCCGGTGGCGTCCCGACCAGATCGGCGGTCGCGCCGCCGCCGCCGGAGGCCGCGCGGGCCGCCGCGCAGGCGATGATCATCTTCGACGGCGTGACCAAGTCGTACGGGCCCAGCGTGGTCGGCCTGAACGACGTCTCGCTGCAGATCGACAAGGGCGAGTTCGTGTTCCTGGTCGGTCCGTCGGGGTCGGGCAAGTCGACGTTCATCAAGCTCCTGCTGAAGGAGCTCGACGTGACGGCGGGCAATCTGATCGTCGGTGGGCGGTCGCTGCCGAAGCTGAAGCGCTCCAAGGTGCCGATCCTGCGGCGCAACATCGGCTGCGTGTTCCAGGACTTCAAGCTCCTGCCGAACCGCACCGTCTACCAGAACGTCGCCTACGCGCTGCAGGTGCAGGGCAGGTCGCGGGCCGAGATCCGTAAGAAGGTGCCGGACATCATCGGGCTCGTCGGCCTGGCCGACAAGGGCGACCGCTTCCCGCACGAGCTCTCCGGCGGCGAGCAGCAGCGCGTCTCGGTCGCGCGCGCGTTCGTGAACCACCCGCCGCTCCTGATCGCCGACGAGCCCACGGGCAACCTCGACCCCGACACGTCGGTCGGGATCATGCAGCTGCTCTACCGCATCAACCGGGCCGGCACGACCGTGGTGATGGCGACGCACGACCGGGAGATGGTCGACAAGATGCGCCGCCGGGTGATCCAGCTCGAGGACGGGCGGGTCGTCCGCGACGATCGCCGCGGAGGCTACGAGCGGTGAGGTGGCGCTTCTTCTTCTGGGAGGCGCTCGCATCCATCCGCTCGAACGCCGCCACCACGATGGCCGCAACGGTGACGGTGCTGATCGTCACCTTCCTGCTGGGCATCTTCGTCACGACGGCGTGGTGGGTCTACCACTACGCGGTCGGCGTCCGCAACGAGGTCACGGTGAAGCTGTATCTGCCGGTGTCCTACGCGGACAACGCGACCCAGCGAGGCGCCGTGGCGAACCAGGTCAAGGCGCTGCCGTACGTGAAGTCGTTCGAGTACGTCTCGCCCGACGCCGCGTTGAAGCGCATGTCCAAGTCCGCGCAGGACGCGATCAAGATCCTGCCGAGCAACCCGCTCCCGCCGGCCTTCTACGTGAAGCTCACCGACGCGAACCACGCGTCGTCGACCGCGGCGGCGGCCGAGAAGATCTCGGCGGTGCGCAACTGCGGGAGCCCACCGTGCGTCACCTACGGGAAGAAGATCACCGACCGCGTCCTGAACACGCTGAAGTACATCCTCTACTTCGTGTTCGGGCTGATGCTGCTGCTCGGGATCGCGGCGGTGGTGCTGATCCAGAACACGATCCGGCTCTCGATCTTCTCGCGCCGGCGCGAGATCGAGGTGATGAAGCTCGTCGGGGCGACGAACGCGTTCGTCCGCTTGCCGTTCATGCTCGAGGGCATGCTCACCGGTCTCCTCGGCGCGGTGGGGGCGCTCGTCATGCTCTCGATCGTCTACGTCGCACTGAACGGCTACGACCGCGGGCTGACCGATCCGGCGCGGCTCGTGGGCGTGCCGCTCCTGATCGCGATGCTGTCCGTTTTCGGCCTGCTCCTCGGTGCCTTCGGGTCCGGGATCACGCTGCGGCGGTTCCTGCGCGTCTGAGCGACCCAACCCGCTGACGGCGACCGCCACAACGGATACAATCGTCAGTCGGTGAAGGGGCACCGACTATTCGTGCTGGCCGTTGCCGTCGTGGCGCTGATCGCCTCATTCGCGGTCGGTTTCGAGCTCCAGAGGCAGTCGCTCACGGAGCCGAAGCCGCCGCCTCGGCCCTCGTCGCTGCGGATGCAGGTGCTCGACGACCTCGAGGCCTACTACTACCGCCCGCTGCCGCGCGGCGTGTACCACGCCCGCGACGTCGAGTCCATGCTGCATGCGCTGGGCGATCCCTACACGCGCTACCTGCCGCCGGTGGCCTACCGGCAGCTGAAGGCGGCCGAGTCGGGCACCTACCAGGGTGTCGGCCTCGCCCTCCACCGGGCCGAGGAGGGCCTGCTCGTGACGGCGTCGATCCCGGGCCTCCCCGGGCGCGCGGCGGGCATCCGGCCGGGCGATGTGATCACGACGATCGACGGCACCTCGCTCGCGAGCCTCTCCTACCAGCGGGCGCTCGACCTCATCGGGGGCAGGGTCGGCCCGGAGCTGCACCTCGAGATCACGCGCACCGGCCAGCTCGACCCGATGTCCCTCACGCTCGTCCGCCGCCCCATCAAGCTCCCGGCCGTCGTCACCCGGGTCGTGCGCGCCGGGGAGATGAAGGTCTGTGTGATCCGGCTCGTCAGCTTCCCGGCCACGGCTGCCGCGAAGGTGCGCCAGATCGCCGCCCGCGCACGCCGCAGGCACGAGGCCGTGATCCTCGACCTGCGCGGCAACCCCGGCGGGCTGCTGTCGCAGGCGGTGGACGTCGTGCGCGTGTTCGCGAACAAGGGCGTCGTCGTGACGACGCGGGGCCGCCACGAGCCGGCCCGGGAGTTCGTCGCGGACGGCACCGACGTCGGCCCGCTGCCGATGGCGGTGCTGATCAACCGTGGCACGGCGAGCGCCGCCGAGGCCGTCGCCGGGGCGCTGCGGGCCGATGCGGGCGCGATCGTGGTCGGCCGCCGCAGCTACGGCAAGGGCACGGTGCAGGCGGTCGAGCCGCTCGCGAACGGCGGGGCGCTGAAGCTGACCGTCGCCGGGTTCCGGCTCCCGGGCGGCACGATCGTCGAGGGCCGCGGGATCGTCCCCGACATCGCCGTCGCGCCCATGGCGGGGCCGACCGACCGCGTGCTCGCGGCCGCACTGCGGGCTCTGAGCCGCCGTTGAGCTTCCCGCCGGCGCGGCCGCCGGTCGTGTGCGAGGTGTCGCTGCGGGCGCGGGCGGTGGTGGGGGAGCCG
>JBKPMQ010000206.1:0-9695 GCA_046732235.1 Actinomycetota bacterium | reverse complement strand
GTCGAGGAGCGGTTGCGGGATGCCGGGATGGCATGGACGTTCCTGCGGCCGCACCTCTACATGCAGAACCTGCTCCGGGTCGCCGGGCCCGTGGCCGGCGAGGGCCGTCTCGCCGCACCGATGGGCGCCGGTGCCTACCCGTTCGTGGACACGCGCGACGTGGCGGCCGTGGCGGCCGCCGTCCTCCGGGCGCCCGCGGCGCACGCCGGCCGGGCGTACGCGCTGACCGGCCCGCGCGCCGTCGGATACGCCGAGATCGCGGGCATCTGGGGGTCGATCGTCGGCCGGGACGTCCGCTACGAGGCCGTCGCGGAGTTGGCCGGCCATCCGCCGAGGCCGATCGAGCGATTCCTCATGGACCACCGGGCGACGCTCGTCGCGGGCGCGTCCAGGAGCCACGCGTGAACGTCCGCACGGCGCCCGAGCGGGCCGCCCGGGCCGCCATCCTGCGTGCGGCCGGGAGCGACCGGGTCGGGAGCGTGGTCTCGCGGTACGGGATGCGCCTCGGCGCCCGCCGGTTCGTCCCCGCCGAGAACCTGGACGAGGTCGTCGAGGTCATGCGCCGGCTGAACCGGGCCGGGATGCGCGGCGTGACCGGGCTCTTCGACGATCACGCCCGCACCGAGGCCGACGTCGCCCGCCACGAGGCCGAGTACGGCCGCCAGATCGACCGGCTCTCGGCCGAGGGCCTCGACGCCAACGTGGCCCTGAAGCTGACGCACCTCGGCATCCACGTCTCCGACGAGCTGATGTACGAGGCGGCCCGGCGGCTGCTCGACCGCGCCGCCGCGCACGGCATGCGCCTGCGCTTCGACATGGAGGAGAGCGCCCTGGTGCCCCGGACGCTCGCGCTGTACCGGCGCCTGCGGGAGGAGGGCACGGACAACGTGGGCGTCGTGCTCCAGACATACCTGCGCCGGTCGGAGGGTGACCTGGCCGACCTGCTGCCGCTCGGCCTGAACGTGCGCCTCGTGAAGGGCGCCTATCTGGAGCCGGCCTCGGTCGCCTATCCGGACAAGCGCGACGTCGACGCCGCCTACCTGCGCATGCTCGAGCGCTGCCTCGCCGAGGCCGAGCACACGGCCATCGCCACGCACGATCCCGCCATCCTCCGCACGGCCAGGGTGCGGATCTCGGCCGCTGCCCTCGCGCGGGAGCGGTACGAGTTCCAGATGCTCTACGGCATCGCGCTCCCCCTGCAGCGCGAGGTGGTCGACGCGGGCTATCCGCTGCGGATCGCCGCGCCGTACGGGCCCACCTGGTTCAGCTACCTGATGCGCAGGCTGGCCGAGCGGCCGGCGAACCTCGGCTTCTTCCTCCGGAACGCGTTCCGGGGCTAGGCCGACGCGGCCCGCGAGGCGTCCGTGAACTCGCGGAACTGGGCGGTGACGAGGTAGGCGGTCTGCTCGCCGATGTCGACCGCGTTGTCGCCGATCCGCTCCAGGCAGCGCGCGATCAGGATCGCCCGCAGCCCCGCCTCGTGCGAGGGCCCGTCGTCCGCCAGCGACAGGATCCGCCGGGCCAGGCCGTGGTTCGTCTGGTTGATGACCTGGTCCATCGCGAGCAGGGACTCGGCGCCGGCCAGGTCGCGGGCGCCGAACGAGCGCATCGCCTCGGCGATCATCGCGTGCGCCTGCCGGCCCATCGTGCCGAAGTCGGCCAGGAGCTCGTCCGGAAGCGGCGGGTCGGGCGGGATCAGGAGCGCCAGCTTGGCGATGTTCACGCACTGGTCGCCGATCCGCTCCAGGTGCAGGTTCACGTGGATCATCGACAGGACGAGGCGCAGGTCGACGGCGACCGGCGCCTGGCGGGCCAGGAGCGACTCGATCGACGACTCGACCCTGAGGTAGATGCTGTCGAGCTCGTCGTCGCCCGCGATGACCTGCTGGGCGCGGCGCTCGTCGGCCGACTCGAGCGCCTGCAGCACGATCTCGAGCGACCGGCCGCAGAGCCGGCCCGAGTCCTGCAGCAGCGCCTCGACCTCGTCCAGCTCGTGGTGGAACTCCTGGCGTGCCATGGCCCGAGCATAGGTCACGACTCAGCCTCCCGCCCACTCGCCGCGGTGCCGGGACGGGCGCTTATCCGACTCTTCACCACACATTCACCGTGGAATAACCCCGCGCAGGCGCCGCCGCAGGCACGATCGAGTCATCGCTACCGAACGAACGATGGAGAGGTCACGAATGCAGAGGTTCCGAAGGTCCGCGCTGGTGCTGTTCGCCGCGGGCACGGTCGTGCTGGCAGCCGCGTGTGGAAGCGGCGGCGGCACGACGACCATCACCGCCGGCGGCGGCGGCCAGCCCACCGACAGCAAGGTGCTCACGGGCGCCGGCAGCACGCTGGTCTACCCGCTGATCTCCCAGTGGGAGCCTGACTACGCCACCAAGAACGGCGTGACGATCACCTACGGCGCGATCGGCTC
The DNA here is from genome assembly GCA_046732235.1 of Actinomycetota bacterium. GTDB lineage: Bacteria > Actinomycetota > Thermoleophilia > Gaiellales > JAICJC01 > JAICJC01. Next base: position 7,273 of record JBKPMQ010000206.1, on the reverse strand, counting down.
GGGCGGCGGGATCGACCAGATCACCGCACGCGCGGTCGACTTCGGCGCCAGCGACGCGCCGCTCTCGTCCGACCAGGCGGCGGCCTGCAAGGGCTGCCTCCAGATCCCGTGGGCGCTCGGGGGCACGGTCGTCACGTACAACGTGAAGGGCGTCCCGAACAACCTGCACCTGACGGGCCCGGTCGTCGCCGACATGTACCTCGGCAACATCACGAGCTGGAACGACCCCAAGATCAAGGCGCTCAACCCGGGCGTGGATCTGCCCGACACGAAGGTGACGCCGATCTACCGCAGCGACGGCTCCGGCGACAGCTACGTGTTCTCGAGCTACCTGTCCGCGGTCAGCCCGGACTTCAAGAGCAAGGTCGGCGCCTCGACGCAGCCGCCGTTCTCGACGGGCACCGGCGCCGCCAAGAACTCCGGCGTCGCCGCCTCCGTGCAGAGCACCGACGGCGCGATCGGCTACGTCGCGATCTCCTACATCGCGGCCGACGGCCTGAACCAGGCCCTGCTCGAGAACGCGGCGGGCAAGTATCCGACGCCGAGCACGGACAGCATCAAGGCGGCCGCGGATGCGGTCACCCAGGCGCAGCCGGACGGGTCGATCCCACTGGTGAACCCGCCCGCCTCGGCGCCTGACGCCTATCCCATGTCCACCTACACGTACGCCATCGTGCCGAAGTCGTCGCCCAAGGCGGCCACGCTGAAGGCGTTCCTGACGTACGCGATCACGTCCGGCCAGTCGTTCGGCCCCGACCTCGGGTTCCCGCCGCTGCCGTCCGCAGTCGTCTCGTCGGACAAGACGGAGATCGCCTCGATCTCCTAGCTGCAGGAGCGGCGCCGGTACCGCGACCTCGAAAGCGCGGTGCCGGCGCCCTCCCGCCAGGGAAGGACCGGAACGAGTTGAGCACACAGGTCGAGACAGATTTCGCCCTCCCCCGGAGGGCACGCTTCCATCTCGGGGATCTGGCGCTGCGCGGGATCGCCGGCGCCGCCGCCCTCACGATCGTCCTCGTCCTCGCCCTGATCGCCTACAAGGTGACGGACGAGGCGTGGCCGTCCATCTCGACGTTCGGGCTCGGGTTCCTGACGTCGAACGAGTGGAACGCCGTCACCAACCAGTACGGCGCCCGCGACCTGATCTGGGGCACGGCGGTGACGTCGTTCTTCGCGCTGCTTCTGGCCGTCCCGATCTCGATTGCGATCGGGCTCTTTTTGAGCGAGCTCGCGCCGCGCCGGCTGCGGGCTCCGGTCGGGGCGCTGGTGGAGCTGCTCGCCGCCATCCCGAGCGTCGTCCTCGGCCTCTGGGGCATCCTGGTCATGGGCCCGTTCCTCGAGGAGCACGTCGAGCCGTTCCTGAACGACCACTTCGGCTGGATCCCGCTCTTCTCGGGCACGCCCTCGAACGTGGGGCTCCTGCCCGCCTGCCTGGTGCTCACGATCATGATCGTCCCGATCGTCGCGAGCATCTGCCGGGAGCTCTTCGACAGCGTCCCCAGCGATCTCAAGGCCGGATCGCTGGCGCTCGGTTCGACCCGCTGGGAGATGGTGCGCGGGGTGGCGATCCCGCAGGTGAGCGCCGGCATCGTCGCCGCCGTTATCCTCGGGCTCGCCCGCGCGATCGGCGAGGCGATCGCCGTCAGCCAGACCATCGGCGGCACCGCGCGCACCGGGTGGTCGCTGTTCGGCTCCGCCGACACGATGGCGAGCCGGATCGCGAACCAGTACCAGGGCGCGGCCACGGCCCTGCAGCAGTCCTCGATCGCCTACCTGGCAGCGATCCTGCTCGTGTTCAGCCTGGTGGCCAACCTGTCCGCGGCGCTGATCGTGCGCCGCATCCGACGTCGAATGGGAACGCGATGAGCGCGGAAGTGAACCCGCTCACGATCGTGACGCCGCGGTCGCGCCGGCGCAGGCGCGTCGGCGTCCTGATGGAGATCCTGGCGACGGCGGCGGCGGCGCTCGCCATCGTCGTCCTCGCCATCGTCGTCATCTCGGTCGCCCGCAAGGGCCTGCCGGCGATCAACGCCGACTTCTTCACGAAGAACCCGGCTCCCGTCTTCCAGACCGGCGGCGGGATCAAGAACGCGATCGTCGGGACGCTGATCATGACGGGCATGGCGACGCTCATCTCCGTGCCGGTCGGCGTGCTGATCGCCATCTTCAATACGGAGTTCGCTCCGCCGTCGGTGGCCGAGGCCGTCCGGATCGGGCTGAACGTGCTCGCCGGCGTGCCGACGATCGTCATCGGCATCTTCATCTTCGGTCTGCTCGTGGTCGGCAACGGCCAGAGCGCGATCGCGGCGTCGGTCGGGCTCTCGATCGTGATGGTGCCGCTGATCGCCCGCGCGACCGAGGAGGTGCTGGCGCTCGTGCCGTCCAGCCTGCGGGAGGGCGGGATGGCGCTCGGCGCGACCCGGGCCCGCACCGTGATCACGGTGATCCTGCCGACGGCCGTGGGCGGCATCGTCACGGCGACCATCGTCGCCGTCGCCCGCGCCGCGGGCGAGACGGCGCCGCTGCTCTTCACGTCGTCGATCTTCGCGAACCGGGTGGTCACCGACGTCCACCAGGCGATGGCGTCGATCCCGCTCACGATCTTCGTCGACTCGGAGTCGCCGAGCGTGGCGGATCAGCAGACCGCGTGGGCGGCGGCGCTCGTGCTCATGGCCGGCGTCCTCGTCATGGGCGTCATCGGCCGCGCGCTCTCGCTTCGCACCCGGCGCCAGATCGAGAAGGCCCGGTGACCAATGACCAACGACCGACGGGGACGGAACCACGGATGCGCACAATGACCGAATCGGAGAGCAGAGGTGAGCGGGACGCGACCGGCGACGAGACCGCCGACGTCGCCCTGGCCCGCTCGCAGGCCCAGATGGCAGAGCTCGCCTCGCAGCACCCGGCCTCGCCGCAGGAGGACAAGCCGGTGGTGCTCGGCCTGACCGGCGTGGCGGTGTCGTACAGCGGGAACCAGGCCGTGCGCGGAGTCGACATGAACATCCATAAGACGCTGGTTACGGCGTTCATCGGCCCGTCTGGCTGCGGCAAGACGACGCTGCTACGCAGCCTGAACCGGATGAACGACCTCATCCCGGGCGCCGAGGTGACGGGCTCGATCACGTACCACGGCCACGACCTGAACGCGGCCGGCGTCGACCCGGTCGAGGTGCGGCGCCGGATCGGGATGGTGTTCCAGCGCCCGAACCCGTTCCCGAAGTCGATCTACGACAACGTCGCCTACGGCCTGCGGCTGCACGGGATGAAGGACCACCTGGACGACCGGGTCGAGAAGGCCCTGCGCCAGGCGGCGCTCTGGGACGAGGTGCACACGCGGCTGAAGGCGAGCGCGCTCTCGCTCTCCGGCGGGCAGCAGCAGCGGCTCTGCATCGCCCGGGCGCTCGCCATCGAGCCCGACGTGATCCTGATGGACGAGCCGGCCTCCGCGCTCGACCCGATCGCCACCCAGCGGATCGAGGATCTGGTTGCGGAGCTGAAGAACGACTATACGATTGTGATCGTGACCCACAACATGCAGCAGGCTGCACGGGTCGCCGACATGACCGCCTTCTTCAGCGTCGACGTGGCCGAGTCCGGCGCCCGCTGCGGGATCCTCGTGGAGCACGCGCCCACGGTGGAGCTGTTCACCCGTCCGTCCGACGAGCGCACGGAGGCGTACGTCACGGGCCGGTTCGGGTAAGCACGTGGCCGGGGCGGCGGACAAGGGCGAAGGCGCGGCCAGCGTGGCCGAGCTCCAGACCGCCCGCCGCCGCGCAGGCGCGGCGACGCGACGGCCGAAGCCGCGGCCGGACCGGTTCCTGAACCGGGAGCTCTCCTGGCTCGACTGGAACGACCGCTGTATCCAGCTCGGGCAGGATCCGACGGTTCCGCTGCTCCATCGCATCCGGCTGTGCTCGTTCATCTCCACCGGCCTGGACGAGTTCTTCATGGTGCGCGTGGCCGGCCTCGAGCGCCAGGCGGCCTCGGGGCTCGACGTGCGCTCGCCCGACGGCCGCAGCCCGCACGCGACCCTCGACGAGATCGCGACCCGCGTCCGCGACCAGGTTCGCAAGCAGTCGGACCTCTACGAGCACGACCTGCTCCCCGCGCTCGCGGGCGCGGGGATCAGGATCGGCCGCCTCGAGCAGGCCACCCGGGCCGAGCTGCGGGCGCTCGGCGCCCATTACGAGCGCGAGATCTATCCGGTGCTGACGCCGCTCGCGATCGGCCCCGGCCAGCCCTTCCCATACATCTCGGGCCTCTCCCTCAGCCTGGGCGTCTTCGTGCGCGACCCGGCCACCGGCGAGGAGCGGCTGGCGCGGGTGAAGGTGCCGGAGGGCATGTCCCGGTTCATCACCGCCGGCCGCGACCAGGTGATGTTCCCGCTGGAGGAGGTGATCGCGCATTTCCTGCCCCGGCTCTTCCCGGGCATGGAGGTGATCGAGTCGGCCCCCTTCCGCGTCACCCGCGACGCCGACTTCGACGTGTCCGACGACGCCGACGACCTGCTCGAGGCGGTCCAGGTCGAGCTGCGCCGGCGCCGGTTCGGCGACGTCGTGCGGCTCGAGGTCGCGCACGCGATGTCCCAGCGCATGCAGCGGCGGCTGGTCGACTCGCTGGACGTGAGCGACCGCCAGGTCTTCCGCATCCACGGCATGCTCGACCTCGCCGACGTCTCGCAACTTGCCGACATCGACCGGCCTGAGCTCAAGTTCGAGCCCTGGGTGGGCGTGGTGCCGCCGGCGTTCGCGAGCGGCGACCGCCGCGAGATGTTCAAGGCGATCGCGGCCAGCGACGTGCTCATCCACCTGCCCTACGACTCGTTCGCGGGGACGGTGGAGGAGTTCATCAAGGCGGGCGCGCGCGATCCCGACTCGGTCGCGCTGAAGACCACCGTCTACCGCACCAGCGAGCGCTCCCCCCTGATCCCGGCCCTGATCCGGGCCGCCGAGGAGGGCAAGCAGAGCGTGTGTGTGGTGGAGCTCAAGGCCCGCTTCGACGAGAGCCGCAACATCCACTGGTCGCGGGCCCTCGAGGAGGCGGGCACGCACGTCGCCTACGGCTTCCCCCACCTCAAGGTGCACGCGAAGGCGACGCTGATCGTCCGCCGCGAGGGCCGCGGCCTGCGCCGCTACGCCCACATCGGCACCGGCAACTACCACGCCCTGACGGCGCGCGTCTACGAGGACTTCGGCCTGTTCACGTCCGACGACGACATCACCGCCGACGTCTCCGACCTGTTCAACCTGCTGACGGGGTTCGGGCGCCCGCAGGCCTTCCGCAAGCTGCTCGTCTCGCCGTACACCCTGCGGCCGCGGCTGCTGGAGCTCTTCGCGTCGGTGGCCGACGCCGCCCGGGCGGGGCGGCGGGCCCGGATCCGGATCAAGGTGAACCACTTCACCGATGCCGAGCTGATCGACGCCCTGTACGAGGCATCTCAGGCGGGCGCGCAGGTCGACATCGTCGCCCGCACGGTCTGCGCCCTGCGCCCGGGGGTCGAGGGGCTGTCCGAGAACATCCGCGTCCGCAGCGTCCTCGGCCGCTGGCTCGAGCACAGCCGGGCGTTCATCCTCGAGGCCGGCGACGTCGCCACCTACCTGATCGGCAGCGCCGATCTGATGCCGCGCAACCTCGACGGGCGCTTCGAGGTGCTCGTACCGGTCGAGGACGACGCCCCCCGCACGCAGCTGGGGGAGATGTTCGACACGCTGTTCGGGATCGCCGACTACTCCTGGCAGCTGCTCCCGGACGGAAGCTGGGAGCGCCTTCCGGGCGACGGCACCGGCGGCACCCAGCTGGCCCTGGTCCGGCGGGCGCGCCGCAGCTCCACCTCGCAGGCGGCACCGCGGTGAGCGGGGCCGCCGCGGAGGCCGACATGGCGCGCGGCGGTGCAGGGGGGACGTCCGACTGGAGCGTAAGACTCCCGCGTATGACCGTCGCGGTGATCGACATCGGCTCGAACACGGGCCGGCTGCTCGTCGCCCGCAGGGGCAGCACGGCGGCCGTCGTCGCGGTGCGCAACGAGCGCACCGTGCTCGGCCTGGGGCACGAGATCGAGTGCACCGGCGCCATCTCCCGCGAGAAGCTGGAGCAGACCCTGGCGTGCGCCCGCCGCTACGCCGCGCTCGCCCGCGCGCACGGCGCCACCCACATCGACGTGGTCGTGACCGCGCCCGGCCGCCAGAGCGCGAACGCGGCCGAGCTCGTCGGCGGCCTGGGGCACGTGACGGGCGTCCCCGCGCGCGTCCTGTCGGCCGAGGAGGAGGGCCGCTGCGCCTTCGAGGGCGCCACGGCCGGCGCCGTGGGGCTCGCGCTGCCCGTGGGTGTCTGCGACGTCGGCGGCGGCTCGACCGAGCTCGTCGTCGGGAGCCCCGATCGGCCGCCCGATCACGTGCTCTCGATCGACATCGGCTCGCTGCGCCTGACAAGCCGGGTGCTGAAGGGCGATCCGCCGTCGCGGCGCTCCGTCGACCGGGCCGTCGACGTGGTGCGCGACCACCTGGGCGATCTCGACGGCCTCCGGGTGGCGACCGCCCTCGCGACGGGCGGGAGCGCCCGCGCCCTGCGCAAGCTGGTGGGCCGCACCCTGGACGAGCGCCGCCTCGACCGGGCGGTGCAGATCGTCGCCCGCCAGCCCAGCGAGCGGCTGGCCCGCACCTACGGCATCCACATCGAGCGTGCCCGCGTGCTGCTGGCCGGCGCGCTGATCCTGCAGGAGACCCAGGCGGTCGTGGGCGTGCCGCTCGTGGTCGCCCGCGGCGGCCTGCGCGAAGGTCTCGCCGACATGCTCCTGGCCGAGCGCTCCGCCGCGTAGAGGAACATTCTCCAAAGCTTCACGCGATCGTCACCATGCGGAAACCCTGCCGGACGGCGGAGCCGCCACAATCCACGCATGGGTTCACGCTCGACGTACGACCGCCGCATCGAGCAGCTCGAATCCGCCGTGATCGCGCGCCGGCGGCGGGTCGCCGCCCGGCATCCCGGCGCGCCGGCTCCGCGGGCGATCGACGTGGTCGTCGACGACGTGCTGGCCTCGCCGCTGGCGGAGCCGGACGACCTGAACGGCGCCGAGCGCCCACCCCTGCGCGGCGGGGGCGGCACGCTCGCGCTCGACGCGCGCCTGCGCCGGGTCGCGCTGCACGTGCCCGCGGTCGCCGAGGCCGCCCGGCTGCTGCTGCGTCCGGCGAACCACCCTCCCCGGGCGCCCGTGGCATGAGGAACGGCCCGGCCAGGGCCTGTCTCTTATACACATCTGACGCTGCCGACGATCCTCGGA
>JBKPMQ010000205.1:0-8651 GCA_046732235.1 Actinomycetota bacterium | reverse complement strand
CGCATGGATCGTCGGCGGGGCCGAGCTGTGCGGGCTTCGCGTTCGGGTCGATCCGGGCGTCTACGTGCCCCGGCCGCATACCGAGGGGCTGGCGCTCAGCGCCGTCGAGCGGCTGCCGGCAGACGGGGTCGCGGTCGACGTCTGCACGGGCTCCGGCGCCGTGGCGGTCGTGCTCGCAGACCGCCGGCCCGGCGCGACGGTCATCGCGACGGACGTCGACGAGCGGGCCGTCGCGTGCGCGCGGGCGAACGGCGTCGACGCCCGCGTCGGAGACCTGTTCGCGCCGCTTCCCGCCGCCCTTCGGGGCCGCGTCGACGTGGTGACCGCCGTCGTCCCGTACGTCCCGACGCCGGCGCTTGCGTCGCTCCAGCGCGACACCTTCACGTTCGAGTCGCCGCTCGCCTACGACGGCGGGCCGGACGGCACGGCGGTGCTCCGCCGCGCGCTGGAGGGCGGCCGCGACTTCCTGCGCCCGGGCGGCACCGCCCTGCTCGAGCTCGGCGGCGACCAGGCCGACCTGCTCGCGCCCGACCTCGACCGGCTGGGCTTCGCCCTGACCTCCGTGCTCGCCGACGAGGACGGGGACGTGCGCGGGATCGAGGCGACGCTGATCCCGGCCCGCCGGGCCGTCCGCTAGAGTCTCCCGTGAAGTGATCCGCGCCGCCGACGGCGGCGGGCGCGGGAGGCGACGGAGCCTCTGGCAAGGACCTGCGCGGTCCGGCCAGGGGCTTTTTTCATGCCCGGGAACGGCGAAAGGAGCGAGATGGAAACGATCCCAACCGCGGCGGACGACCTGCGCGCCGACGTGATCAGGCGGGTCAAGGACGAGGACATCACATTCGTCCAGCTGTGGTTCACCGACCTCGTCGGTCGGCTGAAGAGCTTCGCCATCACCCAGCGCGAGCTGGAGGACGCCGTCATGCACGGGATGGGCTTCGACGGCTCGTCGGTGACCGGCTTCAACGCGATCGAGGAGTCGGACATGATCGCGCTGCCCGACCCGACCTCGTTCCGGGTATTGCCGTGGAGCTCGGGCGACCGGTCGGTGGCGCGGATGATCTGCGACATCCGCACGCCGGCGGGCGAGCCCTACTTCGCCGACTCCCGCCACGTCCTGCGCTGTGCGCTCCAGCGCATGCGGTCGCTCGGCTTCGACGCATACAACGTCGGCCCCGAGCTCGAGTTCTTCTACTTCCGGCTCGACGAGCAGGGGCGGCCGCACCCGCTCGACGCCGGCGGCTACTTCGAGGAGACGACCGCCGACGCGTCGGTCGACCTGCGCAAGCACACCGTCCTTGCACTCGAGCAGATGGGCATCCCGATCGAGTACCTCCACCACGAGGTCGGCCCGAGCCAGCACGAGATCGACATGCGCTACGCCGGCGGCCTCGACATGGCCGACCACTGCATCACCTACCGCAGCGTCGTCAAGGAGGTCGCCAAGCGCCACGGCGTGTACGCGACGTTCATGCCGAAGCCGCTCTACGGGGTGAACGGCTCGGGCATGCACACGCACCAGTCGCTGTTCACCGCGGGCGAGAACGCGTTCTTCGATCCCGACGACGGCTGGTACCTGTCCGACCTGGCCAAGAGCTTCATCGCCGGCCAGCTGCGGCACGCGCGCGAGATCTCGCTCCTCTTCGCGCAGTGGGCGAACAGCTACAAGCGGCTCGTCCCGGGGTACGAGGCGCCGGTCTACATCGCCTGGTCGCAGCGCAACCGCTCGGCGCTGATCCGGGTGCCGCTCTACCACCCCGGCAAGGCCGCGGCGACCCGGGCCGAGATCCGCTGCCCCGACCCGGCCTGCAACCCCTACCTGGCGTTCGCGGCGCTGCTGCACGCCGGCCTGGAGGGGATCGAGCGGGGCTACGAGCTGCCCGATCCGATGGAGACCAACCTGTACACGCTCTCGAAGCCGGAGCGGCACGCGCTCGGGATCGAGTCGCTGCCGGAGTCGCTCGGCGAGGCGATCGACCTGGCCGAGGAGTCGCCCCTGGTCGAGAAGGCGCTCGGCTTCGAACTGCGCGACCGCCTGATCGCCCTCAAGCGGGAGGAGTGGGACGCCTACCGGGTGCAGGTCAGCGAGTGGGAGCTCGAGCGCTACCTGCCGACCCTCTGAGCGGCCGGCGGAGGCCTGGCCCTCCGATGGGGCCTGGCCCCGATTATCGGGGCCAGGCCCCGCCCCGCCGGCCCGGCGTCACTACACTCGAACCGATGAGCGCCACCGCCGATCGCGCGGCCGAGCACGTCCGGCTCCTGACAGACACGGTCGCCGCGGTGGGCTCGAGCCTCGACCTGGAAGAGGTGCTGGGGCAGATCGCCTCGCGCGTCGCCGAGGCGATGGCGACCGACGCCTGCTTCGTCTACCTGTACGACGAGGCCGCCGGCGTCCTGGAGCTGCGGGCGACCCACGGCACCCGCTTCGACGACCCCGCCCACCGGCCGCGGATGCATCCCGGCGAGGGCATCACCGGGGTCGCCGCCGAGCAGGGACGGCCGGTGATGATCCCGGGCCAGGCCCACCTCGACCCGCGGTTCAAGGGTTTCCCGAACCTTCCGGAGGACGAGTACGAGTCGATCCTGGCCGTGCCGGTGCTCGCGCGCGACCGCCTGGCCGGCGCCCTCAACGTGCGCACCCGCCGGCCGCGGGAGTTCTCGGCCGAGGAGGTGGCGCTGCTCTCGGCCATCGCCGGCCAGGTCGGTCAGGCGATCGAGAACGCGAAGCTCTACGAGCGTTCCCAGCGCCGCGTCGCCGAGCTCGAGGCGCTGGCCGAGATCTCGCGCTCGATGACCTCGTCGCTCTACCTCGACGACGTGCTCCGCGACATCTCCGCGAGCACCTGCCGGGCGCTGCGGGCGCAGGAGTGCGCCGTCGTGCTCGACTCGGAGGACGGGCCCGCGGTCGCCTACCGCTCGGGCGCCGGGCGCGGCGACGAGGAGCTGATCGCGATGGCGGCGAGGGCGCCGTTCGCCTCCGAGACGGCCGCGGCCGAGCCGCTGTCGTGGAAGCAGGGCCGGATCGGGTCGCTCGTGGTGTCGTGCGACATGCCGCGGACGTGGGCGCCGGAGGAGCTCTCGCTGCTGCGGACGGTCGCCCACCAGGGCGCGGCCGCGGTGGAGTCGGCCCGCTCCGCGCTGCGCGGCCTGCTCGCCCAGGAGATCCACCACCGGGTCAAGAACAACCTGCAGACGGTGGCGTCGCTCCTGCGGCTGCAGCTGCGCTCGGCCGGTGACGCCGCCGCCGAGAAGGCGCTCCGAGAGAGCGTGAACCGGATCTGCTCGATCGCCGAAGTGCACGACCTGCTCACGTCGTCGCGGGTGGACGGCGTCGACTGCGCCGGGCTGGTCGGCCGGCTGCAGGCGATGCTCGGCACGGGCGTGCCCGAGCGCCCGGTGCGGGCGGAGCTCGAGCCGGTGCCGCTCTCGGGCGACCGGGCGACGGCGCTTGCGCTGGTCTTCTGCGAGCTGCACTCGAACGCCGTCGAGCACGGGGCGGGTGCGGTCGGCGCGGAGCTCCGCCGCGAGGGGCACGAGGTGGTGCTCGTCGTGACGGACGAGGGCGGCGGGCCGGCGCCGGGTGCGAGCGACGGCATGGGCCTGACGATCGCGCGCACGCTCGTGCGCGACCAGCTGGCCGGCACGCTCGAGCTGGTGGCCGACCGCGGCGGGAAGGCGGTGGCCCGGTTTCCGGCCGAGTCCTGATTGCCGAGGACGAGACCATCATCCGGCTCGACCTGGCCGCGATGCTCGGGCGGGCGGGATTCGAGGTCGTCGGCGAGGCGCGCGACGGCGCCGAGGCGGTCGCGCTGTCGCGCACGTGCGCTCCCGACCTGGCCCTGCTCGACGTGCGCATGCCGGTGATGGACGGGATCGACGCCGCCCGGGCGATGCTGGAGGAGCGGCCGATCCCGATCGTCATGATCACGGCCTACTCCCAGCGCGACGTCGTCGCCCGGGCCGTCGAGGCCGGCGTCTTCGGCTACCTGGTGAAGCCGTTCCGGGAGGCCGACCTCGTCCCCGCGATCGAGACGGCCCGCGCCCGCCACGGCGAGCTCGTGGCAGTGCGGGCCGAATCCGACTCGCTGCGCGACGCCCTGGCGGCCCGCAAGGTGATCGAGCGGGCCAAGGGCCTGCTGATGGAACGCGACGGGCTCAGCGAGCCCGAGGCGTTCGGGCGCATGCGCGCCGCCGCCCAGCGCACCGGAAAGACGCTTCGGGACATCGCCGAGGCCGTCAGCGAGACCTACGCCCCACGCTGACCGACCGGCGGGGGGCCGCACGGGGACGGTCCCCGCGACCGGGGACAGTCCCCCTACGATCTCGCACATGGCGCGGGTGGTCATGGTGCTTTCGGAGAACTGGACGCTCGTGTCGCCACGCGATCTCCCCGCCGTGGTCGAGCTGGCCGTCGTCGCCGAGGGGGCGGGTGTCGACACGGTCATGCTGTCCGAGCACGTCGTCCTCGGCCCGTCCGCCGGCGCGGCCGGGAGGATGGAGAACCCGCGCGACTACGCGGCGCCCGGGAACCAGGATCCCGGCACGCCCTGGCCCGACTCGGTTGTCCTCGCCGCCGCGATCGCCGCGCGGACGAGCACGCTCCGCGTCGCGCTCGCTGCAATCATCGCCCCGCTGCGGCATCCGCTCCTGCTCGCGAAACAGCTCGCGACGCTCGACCTGCTCGCCGGCGGACGGCTGGTCATGCAGCCGACGGTGAGCTGGGCCGAGGAGGAGTACGAGGCGCTCGGGGTGCCGTTCCGGCAGCGCGGGGCGATCCTGGACGAGCAGCTCGAAGCGATGCGGGCCGCGTGGACTCAAGGCCCGGCCGCGTTCGAGGGGGCGCACTTCCGGTTCGCCGACGTCTACTGCGACCCGAAGCCGTTTCACCCCGGGGGGCCACGGATGTGGTTCGGCGGCCAGTCGCTCCACCCCGCCCTCCTGCGCCGGATCGCCCGCTACGGCAGCGGGTTCCACCCGTTCGGCACGCCGACGGACGCCGACCTGGCCCGGCTGGCGGAGGCGATGCGAGACGCCGGCCGCGACATCGCAGAGCTCGAGCTCGTCGGCGGGATCCGCGGCCGCTTCGAGCGGCCGGACACGGTCGCCGATCTCGACGAGGCGCTCGCGGACGTCCCCGCGCAGCTCGACCGCGGATTCACGTCGATCTGCTTCAAGCCGTCGATGTTCACCGACGACCGCGATCAGGTCGGGCAGGTCTCGGCCCGGGTCGTCGCGGCCGTCAACGCGGCCGCCGCCGGGCGCTGACGTTTCCCTAAAATTGCGCGCCGGTCGCGCCGATCTTGAGAAGCGGAACCATGGACGTGGTCGCGACGCCAAGCCCGGAGCCCGGCGGATGAGACGGCCTTGCCGAGCGCTGCTCGGCAGCCGCGGGCCGCGCGCGGACCAGGCCGAGCAGGAGGCGCTCGTCGTGCGGCTGCGGGCCGAGCGCGACCACTACTCGCGGGTGCTGGCCGCCGCCACCGGCGACGCGATCTTCACCACCGGCGCCGACGGCGTGATCACGTTCTTCAACGAGGGCGCCGAGCGCCTGCTCGGCTACCCGGCCGAGGACGTCGTCGGCCGCATGCGCGGCCTCGACCTCCACCTGCCGGAGGAGATCGAGTCCGCAGCGCGCGAGCTCGGGGTCGAGCCCGGCCGGGCGGTGTTCCTCGCCCTCGCCGGCCGCGGCGCCGAGTCGCGGGAGTGGACGTTCGTCCGCGCCGACGGCTCGCACGTCCGCGTCGCCCACACCGTGACGACGCTCCGCGACGAGCAGGGCGAGATCGTCGGCCACGTCGGCCTCGCCCACGACATCACGGCCCGCCATCGCGGCGAGCAGGCGCTGCGGAAATCGGAGCAGCGCTTCCGCGCCCTGTCCGAGCACGCACCGGTCGGGATCCTCCAGACCGACGAGCACGGCAGCTGCTGGTACGCGAACGGGCGCTTCTGCGAGATCGTCGGCCTATCGGAGGACGAGGTGCGCGGCGAGGGGTGGCGCGAGATCCTGCGCCGTGACGACCACGGGGGAGTGTTCGAGCAGTGGACGGCCGACATCGGCGAGGGCCGCGGATTCGACGGCGAGTTCCGGGTCACGCGCCCCGACGGCACCACGGTGCATGTGCGGGCGACCGCCGGGCCGATCCACGCGGACGCGGGCCGCGCCGCGGGCTTCGTGATCACGACCCAGGACATCTCCGAGCGGGTCGGCGCCCAGCGACGGCTCTCCGAGCAGGAGCAGCTCTTCCGCAACACGCTCGAGAACGTCGCGTTCGCCGCGGTCCACCTCGACCCGGCCGGCCGCGTCGTCTACTGCAACCCGCACCTGGCCGAGCTGCTCGGCCGCCCGGCCGAGGCGGTCGCGGGCCTGGACTGGTTCGCCGAGATCGTGCCGCCGGAGCGCTCGTGGACGCGCAAGGCATTCGAGCAGTCGATGCGCGGCGAGATCCAGCGCCCGCACCACGAGAACCAGATTGTGACCGCGAGCGGCGAGCGGCGGGTGATCGCCTGGTCGACGATCGTCCACCACGACGCCGACGGCGCGGCCAGCGGCGAGATCTCGCTGGGCGAGGACGTCACCGAGCGGCGTCGCGACGAGCAGCGCATCTCCCACCTCGCCTACCACGACGACCTCACCGGCCTCCCGAACCGGATGTCCTTCTCCGACCACCTGGTCGCGACGGTCGCCGAGGCGGAGCGGGGCGAGGCCCAGATCGCGGTGCTCTTCTGCGACATCGACGCGTTCAAGCTCGTGAACGACTCGCTCGGCCACGCCGCCGGGGACGAGCTCCTGCGCCACGTCGCCACCCGCCTGCGGGCCGTCACCCGGTCGGCCGACATGATCGCGCGCCAGTCCGGCGACGAGTTCCTCGTGCTCGTGCGCGACTCGCGCGGCACCCGCGCCGACGTCGCCCAGCTGGCCGAGGCGCTCGCCGACCGCATCGAGAACGCCATCTCCTCGCCGTTCTCGGTCGAGGGGCACGAGGTCGTGATCGGCGTCTCCGTCGGGACGAGCGTGTTCCCCGACGACGGCCGCACGGCCGAGGAGCTGCTGCACCACGCCGACGCCGAGATGTACCACGCGAAGGCCGCCCGCCAGGGCCGGCGGGTGCGCGAGCGCAGCTCCGACGACCCGGCTCGCGATCTCGAGCTCGCGGCGGCGCTCCACCACGCCATCGCCCGCGGGCAGCTCGTGCTCGAGTACCAGCCGATCGTCGACCTCGCCGACGGGGCGATGCAGAACGTCGAGGCGCTCGTGCGCTGGGACCGCGCGGGTGAGCTCGTCACGCCGGGCCTGTTCCTGCCCGCCGCCGAGCGCACCGGCCTGCTGACGCCGATCACGTACTGGGTGGTCGACGAGGCCGTACGCCAGCTCGCCCGCTGGAGCGCCGTGGGCATGGACGTCGACATCTCGGTGAACGTGCCGCCGGCCATGCTCGACCGCCGCCTGCGCGACCGGCTCATCCGCATCGGCGAGGAGCACGGTCTGCGCCGCGGCGCGATCACGCTCGAGCTGGTCGAATCGGCGATGATGGACGACCGCCGCCTGTTCGACCACCTCGAGTCGCTGCGCGCGGCCGGCTACCGGATCGCAATCGACGACTTCGGCAGCGGCCACTCGTCGCTCGCCCGCATCGCCCAGCTCCCGGTCGACGTGCTGAAGATCGACCGCAGCCTGATCGCCGGGATCTGCGACTCGCCCCGCGAGGAGGCGATCGTGCGGGCGATCATCGCCACCGCGGAGGCCCTCGACGCCGCCGTCGTCGCCGAGGGCATCGAGACCGAGGGGCAGCGCGCCGCCCTGCGCAACCTCGGCGTGCGCGCCGGCCAGGGCTACCTGTTCGCGCGGCCGATGCCCGCCCGGATGGTGGTCGCGGCCCGCGCTGCCTAGGCGAATTGGTCGATCTGCAGGCCCTGGAGGAGCGAGGCGCTCACGCCGTAGCCCTGGACGGCCCCCGATCCGGGCGCGAGGCCGTTTCGGAGCGCCTGGACGAGCTCGTCATCCGAGACACCGAGCGCCGTGCTCAGGTCGGCGACGCGCTGCTCGAGGCTTTCGCCGCCGGCCTGGATGCCGCCGCCGCCGTGGTGGTGGCGGTGCGTCCCGAGGCTCTTGCGGTCGGCGACCTTCGCGGCCATCGCGTCCAGGTCCGTGCCGTGGCCGGCCGTGAGCTGGTTCGTCTGGAGGCCCTGCTTGATCGTCGCGAGCAGGTCGTCGCGGGGGACGCCCTTCGCGGATGCGAGGTCGCTCAGGCTCTCGCCGTCCTGCATGCTCGTGATGAGGTCGTCGGTGGTCGTCCCGAGCAGCTCCGCGACGCCGGAGAGCAGCGTCGTCGTGGAGGTCGTGGGGGCCGTGACACCCGCGAGGGACTGCGCGAGGGAGGCCGCCGAGCCGGAGATCGAGTTCTGCATGGTGACCTCGTCGGTATCGACGGCCGCCGACTTGAGCGTGACGAACCGGTGCCTGGCCCGGGTTATTCATCTACGGATCGGCGGGGGTGCCGGCGCCCAGCCGGCGGCGGACCTGCGCTCGCTCGCGCCGCCAGGTCGCGCCGGGATCTCGGCCCGAGAGAAGGCCGAGCACGAACATCCCGACCAGGGTCGCGAGCAGGGCGAGCACGATCGTCCCGACCGCGAGCGTGTCCCACGCCGAGGTGCCC
>JBKPMQ010000204.1:0-13760 GCA_046732235.1 Actinomycetota bacterium | reverse complement strand
CCCAGGCGCCGGTACGCCCGCGCCAGCCGCAAGCCGGCGGCGGCATCGCCGATCGCGGCCCGGTCGAGGCGGGGCGGGGTCGAGGCCTGCACCTCGGCCACGAAGCCGGCCAGCTCGCGGATGTGGGCGTCGAAGCGGGGGTACGCATCCGCGTCGGCCGGCGAGACGGCCCGCAGCCCCTCGGCGGTGCGCCCGGCATCGCTCCAGAACGTGAGCGGCGGCCCGTCCTCGCGCAGCGCGACCATGCGCACGTCCGGTCGGATCAGCTCGAGGCCGTGCGCGCGCAGGTCGAGATCCTCGATCACGGCCCCCTGCAGCCGGCCGGCGGTGTGGAATACCTCGACGATTCCGCCCGCCGCGGCCCGGCGCTCGAGCACGACGACGCGGCGGCCGGCCCGGGCGAGGTACGCCGCGCAGACGAGGCCGTTGTGGCCGCCGCCCGCGACGATCACGTCATAGTCGGGCACGGACGCCCTTTCTGCGGCCCCGCTCGCGCAGGAGCTCGAGCGCCGCGATCCGCCCCGGCGCGCCCATCAGGCCGCCGCCCGGGTGCGCGCCCGAGCCGCAGATCCAGAGGCCGTCGACCGGCGTGCGGAACCGCGCCCAGCCTGGCACCGGCCGGTTGAAGAAGAGCTGCTCCAGCGACAGCTCGCCCTGGAAGATGTTCCCCTCCGTCAGGCCGATGCGCTGCTCGATGTCGAGTGGCGTCAGCACCTGGCGGCCGACGATCAGGCCGCGGATGTTCGGCGCCCGCTCGGCGATCGTGTCGATCACGGTGTCGCCGAACCGCTCGCGGGCCGCATCGTCCCACTCGGCCCCGTCGGCCAGGTGGTAGGGGGCGTACTGCACGAAGCAGCTCATCACGTGCTTGCCGGGAGGCGCCATCGCCGGGTCGACGAGCGTCGGGATGATCATGTCGATGTACGGCCGGGCCGAGAAGCGGCCGTACTTGGCGTCGTCGTAGGCCCGCTCCATGTAGTCGACGGACGGCGAGAAGCTGATCGCGCCGCGCAGGTGGTCGCCGCGGCCGGGCAGGCAGGTGAAGTCGGGCAGCCCGTCGAGGGCCAGGTTGACCTTCCCCGACGACCCGCGGAACTTGTACCGGGCCAGGTCGGCCGTGAACTCGGGGTCGAGCGTGCCCGGCTCGAGCAGGCCGGTGAACGTCACCCGCGGATCGGCGCTCGAGAGCACCGCGCCTGCCTCGAGCTCCTCGCCGGAGACGAGGGTGACGCCGGTCGCGCGGCCACCGAGGACGTCGATGCGGGCCACCTCGGCCCCGGTGCGGATCTCGGCGCCGAGCGCCCGGGCCGCCGACGCGATCGCCAGGCTGACGCCGCCGGTGCCGCCGCGGGGGATGCCCCAGGCCCGGAAGGCACCGTCGATCTCGCCCATGTAGTGGTGCAGGAGCACGTAGGCCGTGCCGGGCGAGCGCACGCCCTGGAACGTGCCGATGATCCCGGACGCCGACATCGTCGCCTTCAGCGGGTCGGTCTCGAACCACTGGTCGAGGAAGTCGGCCGCGCTCATCGTCATCAGCTGGATGAACGCGTCCTTCAGCCGGCGGGGCAGCTCCGCGAAGCTGCGGCCCAGCGTCCGCAGCGGCAGCCACTGGCGCGGGTCGATCCGGCCCTGGTCGGGCGGCACCGCCGAGAGGATCGGTTTCACGAACCGGGCCATCTGGGCCATCGCGATGCCGTACTCGTCGTACGCCTCGGCGTCGGAGAGCGACCACCGCCGCAGCTCGCGCAGCGTCCGCCCGTGGTCGTTCAGGCGCCACAGGTAGTCGCCGTCGAGGGGCGTGAACGTCCCGTCGAGCGGCAGGATCTCGAGCCCGTGCCGCGGCAGCTCCAGCTCCCGCACGATCTCCGGGCGCAGCAGCGAGACGACGTAGGAGGCGACGCTGAAGCGGAAGCCGGGGACGATCTCCTCGGTGACCGCCGCCCCGCCCAGCACATCGCGGCGCTCCAGCACGCAGACGCGCATCCCGGCGCGGGCGAGGTACGCGGCCGTGACCAGCCCGTTGTGCCCGCCGCCGACCACGATCGCGTCGTAGCGCTCTGCCATGCTCGCGCGATGCTAGTGGATCGTCATCGCCCGGCCGGTTCGCATCCGCACCCGCGAGCCCACTCGGCCAGCGTCCGCCCCTCGACGGTACGCTCGTGCCGGAAGAGCGCCGAGACCCGCGGCTCGCAGCGGTCGTCGAGCATGTCGGCCAGCCGCTCGCAGTCACGGGTCGCCCAGCCGTCCGGGTCCGCCTCGGTCGCCGCGTGGCGGCGCAGGCGCTCGGCGGTCGCGGTCTCGAACGCGTGTGCGCGGCGCCCGTCCCGCGCGCACAGGAACCAGGCCGCCTCGAGGAACCCGTCGATCGCCTCGCGGGCGCGGTCGGCGTCCTCGGTGGCGACCACCAGCGTGTGGTACTCGGCCTCCCGCAGGCCCGGGAAGAGGGGGTCGACGAGGTGCATGGGCGGGTCGACCACGGCGCACTTGACGGCGTTGGCCCGCAGGAGCTCGGCCGCATCGTCCGCGCCCTGCCGGGTCTCGAAGCGCGCGATCGGCGTCGTGTCGGTCATCGGGCGGGCGCGCCGATGGTACCAGCCGCCCGCGCCGGGGCCGTAGACTGCGGCGCGTGAGCGTCGGCACCCCCTTCCACGAGCGCACCGCGCCGCTCAACCGCAAGCTGGCCTGGGGCGACTGGGCGGGCTACTCGGCGGCGGCCGCGTACGCCGACCATCACGACATCGAGTACAACGCCATCCGCCAGTCGGCGGCGCTGATCGACGTCTCCCCGCTCTACAAGTACGTCGTCTCCGGGCCGGACGCGCCCCGGCTGGTCGACCGCGTCATCACCCGCGATGCCACCAAGCTTGCCGTCGGCCAGGTGCTGTACACGCCCTGGTGCGACGAGCGCGGCAAGGTGATCGACGACGGCACGATCTCCCGCCTCGACGAGACGACGTTTCGGTGGACGGCCGCCGACCCGTGCTACCGCTGGATCCGGATGAATGCCGGCCGCCTCGACGTGGACGTCCGCGACGTGACGGAGGAGGTCGGGGCCCTGGCGCTGCAGGGCCCGCGCGCCCGGGCGGTGCTCGAGGCGGCGACCGGCGAGGACTGGTCGGACGTGCGCTACTTCCGCCGCCGCGCCGCCACGATCGCGGGGATCGAGCTCGACGTGACCCGGACCGGCTACACGGGCGACCTGGGCTACGAGCTCTGGGTCGCCGTCGACCGCGCGCCCGAGCTGTGGGACGCGGTGGTCGCCGCCGGCGGCGACCACGGGCTACGGCCGTGCGGGATCCGGGCGATGGACGTCGCCCGCGTCGAGGCCGGCCTGATCCTGATCGAGGTCGACTACACCAGCGCCCGCACGGCGCTCACCGCCGAGCACGAGTACTCGCCGTTCGAGATCGGCCTCGGCCGCCTGGTCGACTTCTCGAAGGCCGACTTCGTGGGCCGCCGCGCGCTCGAGCGCGAGCAGGACGGCGGCGGCCCCGCCCGGCGGCTCGCCGGGGTCGAGCTCGACTGGACGGGCATCGAGCAGGCCTACGCCCGCCACGGCCTGGCGCCGGCCGTGGAGGCGACCGTGAACCGCGGGCCGATCCCGATCTTCTACGGCGGCGGCCAGGTCGGCCGGGCGACGAGCTCGTGCTGGTCGCCGACGCTGAAGAAGATGATCGGGCTCGCGTCGCTGGACGCTGGGGTGCACGCCGGGGCGCCACTCGAGATCGAGTGGTCGGTGGAGGGGGAGCGCGGCCGCGTCGGCGCCACGGTCGTCGAGCTCCCGTTCCTCGACCTGGAACGGCGCCGGAAACCATAGAATTCCGGTATGGCAGCTTCCGCCCGAAAGCTCATCGCCGAGAACCGCAAGGCGCGGCACGACTACCACATCCTCGAGCGGCTGGAAGCGGGCATCGCCCTCACCGGCACCGAGGTGAAGTCGCTGCGCGACGGCGGCGGCAACCTGCGCGAGGCCTACGCCCAGCTCCACGACGGCGAGGTGTTCCTGGTCGGCGCGAACATCGCGCCGTACCGGCAGGGCAACATGCAGAACCACGAGCCCACGCGCGACCGCAAGCTCTTGCTGCACCGCCATGAGATCGAGCAGCTCGGGCGCAAGGTGGCCGAGCGGGGGATGACCCTCGTGCCGCTTCAGCTCTACTTCGTGGACGGCAAGGTCAAGCTCGAGATCGGGCTCGCGCGCGGCAAGGAGGGCGTCGACAAGCGCCACGCGATCGCCGCCCGCGACGCCCAGCGGCAGATGGACCGCGCGATGCGGGGGCTCGAGCGGCAGCGTCGGTGAGCGTCCGCAGGGCGGGGGCGGCGGATGCCGCCGCGATCGCCGCCCTGCTCGCCGAGCTCGGATACGCGAGCGCGCCGGCTGACGTCGAGCGGCGGCTGGCCGAGCTCGAGCGGTCGGGCCGGTCGGAGGCCCTTGTCGCGGAGCGCAGCGGCGATGTCGCCGGCGTGCTCACGCTGCACATGGTGCCGGTCCTGCACGAGCCCGGCGACTGGTGCCGCGTCACGGTGCTCGTCGTGGGCGAGCAGGCTCGCCGCCGGGGCCTCGCGCGGGCGCTCGTCTCGGAGGCCGAGAGCATCGCGCGCTCGCACGGATGCGTGCGCATCGAGGTGACGAGCGCGCTCCACCGCGACGGCGCGCATGAGTTCTACCGCGGCATGGGCCTCGGCCAGGTGTCGGAGCACTTCCTGAAGCCGCTGGGGGCGCCCGATGGGTGACGTCGAGGCGTGGGACGGCCGCGGGTGAAGCTCGAGGTGCGCTTCGAGGCC
This sequence comes from Actinomycetota bacterium, assembly GCA_046732235.1. GTDB lineage: Bacteria > Actinomycetota > Thermoleophilia > Gaiellales > JAICJC01 > JAICJC01. Next base: position 8,975 of record JBKPMQ010000204.1, on the reverse strand, counting down.
GTGCCCGTCGAGGGCATGCGCGCCTTTCTCGAGCCGCTCGGGTTCCGGTTCGAGTGGGGGCCGGAGCTCGAGGGGATCGGGTTCCACTGGCGCAAGCGGCCGCTCTCCGGCACCGGCGTGCGCGCGACCTACTTCCCGGACGGCGGCGAGGGCCTACTCGTGATCGAGACGGACGGCCGCGCGTCGCCGGCCGACGTCGTGATGCAGGACGTGACCGCGCGGCTCCTGGCGGAGCGGTTCGAGCGCGCCTCGGTGTGGTGCGCCACGACCGGCCGGGCGGAGTACGGCGGCGGCCAGCCGGCCAACCCGCCCGCGCCGGGTGCGGATCCGCCCGCCTGGTACTCCTAGGCGGGGTCAGACCCCGAACGCCGATGCAACGGAAACGTCACGGCCGCCGTTCGGGGTCAGACCCCGATTGGGCGAGCAGGACGGGGGCGAGCTCTCGCAGGTCGGCCAGGGCGCGGTCGAGGTCGCGGATCACAGGCTGGACGCAGACGTGGTCGGCGCCCGCCTCGTGGTGGGCGGCGACGCGCGCCGCGATCGCGTCCGCGTCGCCCCACGCGATCAGCGCGTCGACGAGCCGGTCGCTGCCGCCGTCGGCGAAGTCGTCGTCGCCGAAGCCGTCCTCACGCCAGCTGTTCGTGTAGTTCGGGAGCCGCAGGTACGCCCCCAGGTGCTCGCGCGCGATCGCCCGTGCCCGCCCGGGATCGGTCTCCAGGACGACGCCCTGCTCCGGCGCGAGCACCGGGGCCGGGCCGAGGATCTCGCGCGCACGGGCGGTGTGGGCCGGGGTCACCAGATACGGATGGGCGCCGTGCGCCCGGTCGCGGGCGAGCTCGAGCATCCGCCGCCGAAGCGCGGCCAGGACGACCGGCGCGGGGTGGGCCGGAACGGGCGCGCGATACTCCGCAGCCTCGACCGCGTCGAGATACCTGCGCATCTCCGTCACCGGGCGGCCGTATTCGTGCCCGCGCTGGGCCACCGCCGGGGCGTGGCTGACGCCGAGGCCGAGCACGAAGCGGCCGTCGTAGGCCTCGGCGAGCGCGTTCCCGGCGGAATTCGCGGCCGCGGCGTCGCGGGCGTAGATGTTCGCGATCCCGGTCGCGATCGCGATCCGGCCGGTGGCCGCGAGGAGGATGCCGGCGTGGACGAACGCCTCCTTGTTCACCGGCGTCTCGCCGAACCAGAGCGCCGGATAGCCGAGTCGCTCGATCGCGGCCGCCGCCGCCCGCTCCTCGCGCGCCGAGCGCAGGCCGAGCAGCGTCAGCCAGGCGCCGACCGGGCCGAGCCGCTCCCGGAGCCGATCGCGGTCCGCCGCCTCGATCGCCACGTCGCTAGATGCGCACGCGGACGTTGCCATTGGCGACGAGCTCGGCCCGGGCCGCCTCGCCGAAGTGGGCCCGCCAGGCGGAGAGCTCGCGCTCCCCGGCCTCCAGCAGGTCCCATTCCTCGTCGACGTCCTCGCCGCGCTGCAGCGCGGCGTACATGCCGGAGAGGCGGCGCACGCAGGCCTCGAGCTCTTCGTTCACCCGCACCGCGGCCGTCGATGCCTCGGAGTGGGCGCCGAACGCAGTGTGGATGCGCGGCAGGCGCATCGCCATCTCGTCGTGGCGCTCCAGCATGCGTGCGAGGAATTCCTTGCCGTTGTTGTTGCGCACGCCTTCCCACTTGGCGGCTGTGAGCAAGCTCTGCGCCGCCGCGGCGGCGCCGGCGAACGTGTTCGCCTCGGCCGCCATCTCGTCGTGGTGGCGTTCCTCGAGGTCGAGCTCGCGCTCGCGATGCCTCGCCCACATGAGGATGCCTGCCCCGCACGCGCTCCCGGTCAAGCCGCCCACGACCGCGACCGCGAATGTCTCAACCACACTCAAGCCCAACCCCTGATCTGCCGCCCCGTCCTGCCCTCCGGGCCGGCCCTCCTCACCAGATCCGGTACCATGGTAGCCGACATAACCTCGGGGGCGACCTGGTTTCGACATGGTCGACTTGTCGGGGAGAGTTGCAAGCCGAGGTTCCAGGTGGCCTCGTAAATCCCCTGGAAACCGCAAGTGCGGAATCTGATCTCGCACTCGCCGCCTAAGAACTAGGCAGCGCGCCGGCCCCTCCAGCCCGCGGGAGGGATCGCCGGCGTCATCAGCGGGCTTGCCGGAAGGGGGAACGCCTCCGCCGCCGACCGGGACAGCAAAGAGGGGCTAGCTCGAGCGGTGGCCCGTCCGGGGGCAGCCGCCCGGGCGAATCGAAAACCCGGAATACGCTTGTAGACGCTCTCTTCGTGCGATCGTGGACGCGGGTTCGATTCCCGCCGCCTCCACTTGAGCGGTCGCTGGGCGCGGCCGATCGCCGTGCCTGTATCGAACGGTTCAGTCGCCGGGCTCGCGTTCAGTGGGCCGATGACTTCATCGCTCAGGCGATGAAGGCAGGCGGCCAAGCGTCGGCGCCTTCCGCCCGTATACCGGGGCCTCGACCGACTGGAAGACGAGCCCCTACCGCGCCAGGAAGGGCCCCGTCATCACCTCGAGCGACGTCTGAACTCCGAAGTCGGTCGCGCCCGGCCCTCCGCTTGTCCCGTCCGCCTAGATGGGTGGGTTGTCCCACGGCGTGCAAAAGGACGTGTACCGGGCGACGGCGTCAGCATGCCGCATCGCGGTCGGGTAGGCCTGCGCGTCGAAATATCAGTCGATGCTCCTGGCCTGATGCGGGTTCAGATTGACGCCGGCGGGCATGCTCACCTCCGCGAGTGGAAGCCAGCCGTGGAACAGCTGCCGCCCGTTTGCGTCCCACGCGGTGAACGCGCAATGGATGTATGTGCCGGGGGCAGACGCGTTCGTGAACGTGGCATGGAACCACGGCCGCCTGCGACGTCCTCTCGCTGCAGCCGAACTGACGGGCCGCACCGACCGAATAGCCCCACCCCCGCATCTCGCTCATGCACGCGGCGTGACGCAGCGGCTGCCTCGGTGCGACCTGGGCATGGATGACGGCCGTCCTTCCCGGCGACCAGCCCTTACCGGTGGAAGTACGGGCGCAGGCCCCACGCTCGGAACGCTGCGAGGGTCGAGCGATCCGTCATGACCCGGAAGTTGTAGCCCTTGGGGCTTGTCGAGTCGAAGTACGACACGGCGCGCACGTATGTGTGGTGGCGGATCCACTTGGCGGCGCCGACCATCCAGCCGGGCGTGCGTGGATCGGCGGCGGGGGAGGCGGTCTCGGCGATGATCATCCGCTTGCCGTGGACGTAGGTGAAGTGGTATGCGCGCTGGAAGATCTCCTTGAACGAGTGCCAGGTCTTGCCCGGGAAGTTGTAGCCGTCGGCGCCGACCCAGTTCACGTACCGGTTGCCCGGGTAGAAGGACGCGGCGATGCCGTCGTGGAAGTCGAACGCCATCGGGCACCACACGAGGCGGACGTTCTTCGCCCCGACCGCGTGGAAGATGTTCGCGAGCCGGCGCCACGCGGCGACGACTTCGCGTGGAGTGCCGATGTAGCGCGGATGCCCGTGGGGCTGGTCGAACTCGTAGAACGGGCGCAGGAAGACGCGTCCGCCGGCGTGCTTGAGCGCCCTCGCGGCCGCGAGGATCACCGAGTCCTGGCCGCCGCTCGCGATGGCCGAGGCCGTGGTCTTCGGCGCCGCCGACCACGAGACCAGCGGTAGGTGCCCGGTCTTCAGGTAGTCGGAGATCGCCGACCAGTTCGAGAAGTCCCACGGGACGTACCGGTGCACGATCGCCAGCCGGCGGCCGACGTGGGACTGGAGGGCCGAGATGCCGCCCGGCTCGTTCGGGAACGCGCCCCAGAGAGCGCCACGGGTCGGGACGGAAGGCGGGCTCACCGCCTGTGCCGGCGCTGCGGCGGCCAGAAGTGCCACGACCACAACGGCGACCAGCGAAGCTCGGCGCATTCGGAATCCTCCGGGTGTCTCGGTTCAGAGCCGGCGCCTCGCGAACCCCTCGAACGCCACGTGTGCCGGCATCGGCGTGTCCGCCGACACTCTGAAGCCCGGCTGTAAGCGTATGGATGAGAACCCGAAAGGGAGTTGTAAAACCCTGGGAGGCGCGACCTACCTGAACCGGGCGAAGCCCTGCCGGGGGAGGCCGTGCACCTTGGTGAAGCCGCCGCCGATCTGCACCCCGTGTCGCGCGGTGACGGCCGAGACGCCGACCGGGCTGCCGACGACGTTGGGGTTCCAACCCAGCAGCGCGCCGTGCCCACGGGAGAGCGCAAGCGCCTTGCGTCGCGCGATCGGGTGGGTGCAGACGAGCGGGTTGCCGGTGCCCGCACGCCCGCGGCAGTAGTTGTCGAAGTGCCCGCCGACGTAGACGGCGCTGCCCGCGACTGCGACGGCCTGGACGTCGCCGTCGGTGACGGCGACCCAGCGGCGCCCGCCGCGAACCGTGCCGTACGCGGCGATGCGACCGCCGTTCCCGCCCAGCCCGGCCACGAGTATCTTCCCGCTCGTCCGCAGGGCGTTCACGGGCGCGGTGGGACGGGCGGCGTAGGCGCGCACACGGCCGGTCGAGATGCCCAGGGCGGCGAGGTGCGGATGCGGTCGCCCATTCACGCTCGTGAAGTCACCGCCGGCGAAGACGCGGCCGCCCCCGGGCGAGATCGCGAGCGCGCGGACGCTCGAGTTGGCGCTCGGATGCCATCGACCGAGCCTGGCCGCGGAACTCGTTCCGATCGCGGCAAGACGGTGGCGATTCCTGCCCTTGATCCTGGTGAAGCTGCCGCCGGCGTACACCCGCCTGCCGGTCACGGCCAGCGCATACACCGTCCCGTTGGTGTTCGCGCGCCACTTTCGCAGTTTCGTCCGCGTCGTCGACACCGCCGCCAGGTTGTGCCGCACGTGGCCGCGCACGACCGTGAAGCTGCCACCGATGTACACCGTCACGCCGGTGGCGGATACCCGCAGCGCCCTCACGCTCCCGTTGGCTCCCGGGTTCCACGGCATCACCTTTCCCGTGGACAAGCTCAGGGCCGCGAGATGGTTGCGCGCCACGCCGCCGGAGGACGTCCCGGGAGCGCGAACGCGCGTGAAGTCACCGCCGATGAAGATCTTGTGGGCCCCGATGGCGATCGCCCGCACCCGGCCGTTCGTCTGCCACGAGCTCGCCGGCGTCGAGCTGACGGCGCCAGCCGCCGCCGGCCACACCGCCGTGATGAGCGCCGCCGACCCGATCGCGATACCTGCCACGCGTGCCCGCATCGCCGCCAGCATGCCCGTTTGTCGGCCGGAGTAAACGATCCTCGCTCGACGGCGGGGCGTGTCACGGCATGACGAACTGCAGATCGCCGCCGCGCATCCCGGTGAACCGCATGCCCGCCTTTTCGGCCATCCGGCGCGACGCGGCGTTCTGGCGGTCGATCTCGGCACGTACCGAGCGGACTCCGGGCCGGCCCAGGGCCCACATGCAGCCGGCACGCAGGACCTCGGTCCCGAGGCCGCGTCCTCGCACGCTCGGGACGAGGTCGATGCCGGCGACGACCTCGCCGTCCGCGTTTGGCGGGTCGTGGAAGTTGAAGTCGCCCACCGCCCGGCCGTCCGCGCGGCGAACGACCTGAAACCACGGGCCGGGGGCCTCTCCGCGCTCGAGCCGTTCGACACGGATCCGCAGGCCGGTCACGGACCCGGTCGCCGGATAGTCCTCGCAGGGGGGAGCGGCGCCGGCCGTGCCGGCGAGGATCGATCGCATCTCCGCGAGGTCGAGCTCACGGAGCTCCGCCCGGGGAGTCGCGATCGTGAGGCGTTCCGCCGTCAATTGGCGCGCACTGCGGCGCGGTCGTCGTCGGGAGTCAGGGTGCGCATCGGCCCTCCAGTCTCGCGGACCGCGCACGCTATCGTGGCGGGCATGCTCGGCCTCCCCGACTCCGCCCGGGCGTGCCTGTTCGACATGGACGGCGTCCTGACCAGGACGGCGGTGGTGCACGCGCGGGCGTGGAAGGAGATGTTCGACGGGTACCTGGAGGACCGCGCAGCCCGCACGGGCGAGCCGTTCCGGCCGTTCGACGAGCGTGTGGACTACGACCGCTACGTCGACGGCAAGCCGCGCAGCGCCGGGGTGCGCTCGTTCCTCGAGTCGCGCGGGATCTTCCTGCCGGACGGCGATCCCGCCGACCCGCCGGGCACTGAGACCGTCACGGGCCTCGGAAACCGCAAGAACGAGCTCGTGCTGCGGCTGATCCGGGAGGAGGGGGTGGAGGCGTACGAGGGCTCCGTCCGCTACGTGCGCGCCGCCGCTGAGCACGACCTGCGCCGGGCGGTCGTGTCGTCGAGCGCGAACACCCGCGACGTGCTCGCCTCGGCCGGCATCGCCGACCTGTTCGAGGACGTCGTCGACGGGAACCTCGCCGAACGCGAGCATCTGCGCGGCAAGCCCGACCCCGACACATTCCTCGCCGGCGCGCGGCTGCTGGGCGTCGACGCCGCCGCCGCCGTCGTGTTCGAGGATTCGCTCGCCGGCGTCGCCGCCGGCCGCGCGGGCGGGTTCGGCTGCGTGGTCGGCGTCGACCGCGTCGGCCAGGCGGACGCGCTGCGCGAGAGCGGCGCCGACTTGGTCGTGTCCGACCTCGCCGACCTGCTGCCGCCGCGATGATCGAGCATCCTGCGTACGGTGAGGACGCCTGGTCGCTGCACGAGCGGGAGCTGCACCTCGACGTGCTCGAGCAGTCGGAATCCGTCTTCGCCCTCTCGAACGGCCACATCGGCCTGCGGGGCAACCTCGACGAGGGCGACCCCGCCGGCCTGCCAGGCACGTACCTGAACGGGTTCCATGAGAACCGGCCGCTGCCGTACGCCGAGGCGGGGTTCGGATACCCGCAGTCCGGCGAGACGATCGTGAACGTCACCGACGGCAAGATCGTCCGCCTGCTCGTGGACGACGAGCCGTTCGACGTCCGCTACGGCCGGCTCGACCGGCACGAGCGCACGCTGGACTTCCGCCGCGGCACGCTGCGCAGGGAGGTCGACTGGGTGTCGCCCGCCGGCCAGGCGGTGCGGGTGTCGTCGACGCGGATGGTGTCGTTCATCCAGCGGGCGGTGGCGGCCGTGCTCTACGAGGTCGAGCCGGTCGGCGAGCCCGCCCGCATCGTCGTCCAGTCGGAGCTGGTCGCGAACGAGCCCTCAACCAGCCGCCAGGACGACCCCCGGGCGGCGGCCGCGCTCGAGTCGCCGCTCGTCTCGGAGCGGTTCCTGAACCGTGAAGCGCGGGCCGTGCTCGTGCATCGCACGCGGTCGAGCGGGCTGCGCGTCGGGGCCGCGATGGATCACGTCGTCGAGGGCCCGGACGGCACGGAGACGTCGTCGGACAGCTTCGAGGATCTCGCGCGGGTGACGGTCGCGACCGACCTCGACGTGGGCCAGCGGCTCCGGGTGGTCAAGTTCATGTCGTACGGATGGTCGGCCCAGCGGGCGCTGCCGGCGATCGCCGATCAGGTGGCGGCGGCGCTCGCCGAGGCCCGGTTCACCGGCTGGGACAAGCTCGTCCAGCTGCAGGCCGACTTCCTGGCCGAGTTCTGGGACGCGGCCGACGTCGAGCTCGACGGCGACGCGGAGCTCCAGCAGGCGATCCGATTCGCCATGTTCCACGTTCTCCAGGCGGCCGCGCGGGCCGAGGGCCGCGCCATCGGCGCGAAGGGCCTGACCGGCACCGGCTACGACGGGCACGTGTTCTGGGACAGCGAGATGTTCGCCCTCTTCATGCTCACGTACACGTTTCCGCAGGCCGTCAAGGACGCCCTCTGCTGGCGCCACTCGACGATCGAGCTGGCCCAGGAGCACGCGGCGCAGCTCGGGCTGCGCGGCGCCGCGTTCCCGTGGCGCACGATCACCGGCCGCGAGTGCTCCGGCTACTGGCCCGCCGGGACCGCGGCGTTCCACATCAACGCGGATGTCGCCGCCGCCGTCAAAACCTACGGCGAGGCGGTCGACGACGAGCCGTTCGAGCGCGGCGCGGGTCTCGCGCTGCTCGCCGAGACCGCCCGGCTGTGGCGCTCGCTGGGGCACGTGGACTCGGCGGGCGGCTTCCGCATCGACGGCGTGACAGGGCCTGACGAGTACAGCGCGCTCGCCGACAACAACACGTACACGAACCTGATGGCCAAGCGGAACCTGCTCGCCGCGGCGGATGCGGCCGACCGGTACCCCGACGCCGCCGCCGAGCTCGGGATCGACGACGGCGAGGTGGAGGCGTGGCGGGTGGCGGCCCGGTCGGTGGTCATGCCCGTGAACCACGACCTCGGCATCCACGAGCAGTCGGAGGGCTTCACCCGCCACGAGGGCTGGGACTTCGACTCGACGCCCGAGGAGCGCTACCCGCTCTTCCTGCACTACCCGTATTTCGAGCTCTACCGGCGGCAGGTGGTGAAGCAGGCCGACCTCGTGCTCGCGCTGCACGCCTGCCACGACGAGTTCACCCTCGAGGAGAAGGGCCGCAACTTCGCCTACTACGAGAAGCTGACCGTGCGGGACTCGTCGCTCTCGGCGTGCACGCAGGCCGTCATCGCCGCGGAGACCGGCCATCTGGAGCTGGCCCTGGACTACCTGGCCGACGCCGCCCTGCTCGACCTGCACGACGCGCAGCACAACACCCGCAACGGCCTGCACCTGGCGTCGCTCGCCGGCGCGTGGGTCGCGTCCGTGGCCGGCTTCGGCGGCATGCGCGTCACCCGGGGGCGGCTCGCCTTCGACCCCCGCCTGCCCTCCGAGCTGACGCGGGTCGCGTTCGGCGTCCGCTTCCAGGGGACGCGGCTGCGCGTCGAGATCACGCACGACGAGGTCGTCTACCGCGCCGCGGGCAGGCGGATCACGATCGGCCACTGCGGCGAGACGCTGACCCTCGAGCCGGGAGCCGAGACGAGGCGGGGAATGCCCGACCGGCCGCCGACCGTGCCCGTGGAGCAGCCCCGTGGCCGGGCCCCCCGCCGCCGGACGGCGGGGCGGGCGTCGTGAGCGGCCGGCTCGACCTCACAATCACCGGCGCGGA
>JBKPMQ010000203.1:0-5192 GCA_046732235.1 Actinomycetota bacterium | reverse complement strand
TCGTGAGACAGTTCGGTCCCTATCTGCTGTGCGCGTTGGAGAGTTGAACGGAGTCGACCCTAGTACGAGAGGACCGGGTTGAACAGACCTCTGGTGTATCAGTTGTCCTGCCAAGGGCACCGCTGGTTAGCTACGTCTGGACGGGATAACCGCTGAAAGCATCTAAGCGGGAAGCCCACCGCGAGATGAGCTCTCCCATCCCCTCGAGGGAGTAAGGATCCTGGAAGACGACCAGGTTGATAGGCGGGATGTGCAAGCGCAGCAATGCGTTCAGCAGACCCGTACTAATCATCCGAGGACTTGATTCGAGAACACCGCAAAGCCGTCTATGGAGTTTTGAGGGTCGCGCGCGACCCTGACAAGTTTCCGGTGGTCATAGCGAGGGGGAAACACCTCTTCCCATTCCGAACAGAGAAGTTAAGCCCCTCAGCGCCGATGGTACTTGGCTTGAGAAGGCCTGGGAGAGTAGGTCGCCGCCGGGATAAATGCAAAGGCCGCCTTCGGGCGGCCTTTGCATTTTCTCGGGGCTGGTGGTAGCCGCTGCCCCCTAGCCGCCCCGATGGAGGGACCCGCAAGCTCGGAGGCGGCACCCCGGTCAGGGTCGCGACGCCAAGCCCACGACGCCCGCCTACGCCGGCCTCCCGCTAGCCAACATCGTCATCCCCGTCCCTATCCTCGCGCTCGTCGTCGAAGAGCCCGCGCGGCGGCCAGTCGTCCTGCGCGTCGCAGCGGCTGGTGCAGTGCAGGCTGGCGACGTTCTGGAGCGGCACGAGGATGTGCCCGTTCAGCTCGACGTGGGCCACGTCCTCGATCAGGCAGTAGGCGGTGAGGATGCCGTCCTGATACTCGCCCCCGAACAGGGCGATCTCGACGGCCTCGCCCTTGTACCTGGACGTGTAGTCCTCCATCGGGCGGAACTTTAGATGATCGGTCGGGAAGTCCCGCGCGCCTGGACGTCAGGCTGTCCTCTGGACCAGGTGCCCCGTCTCGTTGAACGTGACGAGCGAAACGCGGCCGTGGCGGCGCTCGAACGCGGTGATGCTGCAGTTCGCGACCGCGGCGATGCGCCAGCGCTCGCCGGCGCCGTCCGCGCCCATGCCGACGACCTCCAGCGTGATCGCGCGGATGTTGCCGCCGTGGCACACGACGGCGGCCGTGCGCCCGTCCGCCTCGTCCAGGACGCGCTGGAAGGCCCGCACCGACCGCCGGTGGACGTCGAGATACGTCTCGCCGTCGGGATAGCCGGTGACGGCCCCGTCGACCCAGGCTTGGAACCAGGCCGGGTCGCGGGCCGCGACCTCCGCTCTGGAGCGGCCGGTCAGCCCGCCGACGTCCACCTCGCGCAGATCCTGGTCGACGCGCGCCTCGAGTCCGGTCGCGGCCTCCACGGCGGCCGCAGTCTCCCGCGCGCGGGCGAGGTCGCTCGAGTACAGCAGGTCGACCCCCAGGCGGGCCAGATGCGCGCCGAGCAGGCGCGCCTGATCCCGGCCGGCGTCGTCGAGCGATCGGTCGGAGTGCCCCTGCCAGCGGCCCTCACGGTTCCAGTCGGTCTCGCCGTGGCGGGCGAGGATGATCCTCGTCATGGGCGGAGATCATAAGATCCGCCGTCATGGACCTCGACGTGAAGGCGCTCCGGGTGCTCGTCACGGGCGGGAGCGACGGGATCGGCCTCGAGACGGCCCGGCTGCTGGCCGAGGAGGGAGCGAAGGTGGCGATCGCCTCGCGCGCGCCGGGCGATGCGGCCGCGGCGATCGGTGCGACGGCCGTCGCGGTCGACCTCTCCGACCCGGACGCCGGCGAGCGCGCCGTGGCGGCGGCGATCGACGCCCTGGGCGGGCTGGACGCGCTCGTGAACAATGTCGGCACCGCCCGGATCGTGGGCTTCGAGGAGCTGACCGAGGACGACTGGCAGCAGGCCTGGAACCTGAACGTCATGAGCTACGTGCGCTGCATTCGCGCCGCCCTGCCCGCCCTGCGGGAGTCGCGCGCGCCGGCGATCGTGAACGTCGCCTCGACGTCGGGGAAACGCCCCAGCGGCGGGATGCCGCACTACTCCGTCACGAAGGCGGCGGTGCTCTCGCTGTCGCGTCTGGTCGCCGACCGCTACGCCCCGGCCGGAATCCGCTGCAACGCCGTCTGCCCGGGGCCGACGCTGACGACGGCCTGGCTCGGCGCCGGCGGGCTCGCCGACCAGACCGCCGCAGGGTCCGACCGCAGCCGCGACGACGTCCTGAACGCGGTCGGGGCGGGCCGGCCGCTGGGGCGGATGGCGACGAGTGACGAGATCGCCTCCGTGATCGCCTTCCTCTGCTCCCCGCGCGCGTCCTTCGTCACGGGCGCCGCCTGGAGCGTGGACGGCGGCACCGTGCCCGTCATCATCTAGCCGCGTCAGGCGCTTCGAGTGCCCGCACGGCCTGCTCGGTCGCATTGACGCCGTCCGCGCGCTCCCGGATCGCGACCGCCGTCGTCCGCATCCCGGCATGCCGCGCGCGGTCGTCCCGCGACGCGTAGGTGAACCGCCACCGCGCCGCCCGCTCCGCTATCAGCCCGTCGTCGGGCTCGATGCCGGTCGCGGCGAACACGCGGCAGTCGTAGGTGCGGCAGGTGCGCGGCCGGTCCTCGTAGATCGAGCAGCGGCCGTCGACCAGCATCGGGCAGTGGCCGCGGGCGTCGTGGGGCAGGACGACGTGGCCCTCCGGCATCAGCGGCGCGGGGAAGAGGAGTCTGCGCGGGATCCGGGCGAGCGTCGCGGTCTCGTCGGGGGCGATGTGGACGAACTGCCCTGCGGTGCAGCACGCCGTGCAGCCGTCGCAGGGCACCTCGGCGTCGCGCTCACCGCGGATGGCGGCGCGCATGCCGGCGAGCCACGACCCGAAGTCACCCGCCGCAAGGTCGGGTTCTGCGGCCATTCCGCAAGGGTAGTCCCGAGGGCGCGCCGGTACACTCGGATACCGATGCCACACCCCTCCGGCCCCGTCGCAGACGCCTTCGGCGCACGCATCCGCGAGCTCGAACGCATGTCGCTCCAGGACCTCGCGGTGCGCTCGTACGACACCGCCGGGCGCGTGCGTCCAGAGCCGGACGAGTGCTCGCTCCGCACGCCGTTCCAGCGCGACCGCGACCGCATCGTCCACTCGAAGTCGTTCCGGCGCCTGAAGGGCAAGACCCAGGTCTTCATCGCCCCGCAGGGCGACCACTTCCGCACCCGGATGACGCACACGCTCGAGGTGGCCGGCATCTCCCGCGGGGTCGCCCGGGCACTGCGGCTGAACGAGGATCTGACCGAGGCGATCGCCCTCGGCCACGACCTGGGCCACCCGCCGTTCGGCCACACCGGCGAGGAGGCGCTCGACCGGTGCCTGAAGCGGCTCGGCTCGGCCTTCCGGCACAACGAGCACTCGCTGCGGATGGTGGACGTGCTCGAGCGTGGTGGCGCCGGCCTGAACCTCACCGCCGAGGTGCGCGACGGCATCCTGAACCACACCGGCTCCGGCATCCCGGCCAGCCTGGAGGGCCGGATCGTGCGGCTGGTCGACCGGTTCGGCTACGTGAACCACGACATCGACGACGCCGCCCGCGCGGACATCCTCGACCCGGTCGACCTGCCCCGCGAGCCCGTCGCACTGCTCGGGCGCACGTCCTCCGAGCGGATCGACGCGCTCGTCCACGACCTGGTCGAGACGTCGGCGACGGCCGGCGACATCCGCCAGTCGCCGCCCTACGAAGAGGCGCTCCTGGCGCTGCGCTCGTTCATGTTCGAGCGCGTCTACCTGGGGCCGTCCGCCCGGGCCGAGAGCGCCCGTGCCGGAGCGATGGTGGAGGAGCTCTTCGCACACCACCTGGCCGGCGGCGACGCGCAGTCGGCGACCGACTGGGTGGCCGGCATGACCGACGGCTACGCCCTGCGGGCGCACGCCGAGCTACCGGCCGCGGAGCGCTCGCCGGCGTGAGCCGCATCAGCGAGCAGTCGCTCGAGAACGTCAAGGCGGCGGTGGACATGGTCGAGCTGGTCGGTGGCCGCACCACGCTGCGCAAGGTCGGCGCCCGCTACACCGGCCGCTGCCCCTTCCACGACGAGCGCACGCCGTCGTTCTCCGTCGACCCGGTCGACAAGCAGTACTACTGCTTCGGGTGCCAGCGCGGGGGCGACGCGATCCGGTTCGTCCAGGACACCGAGACCCTCGACTTCGTCGGTGCCGTCGAGTGGCTCGGCGACCGGTTCGGCGTCGAGATCGTCTACGACGAGACGTCGCCCCAGGCGGAGAAGCGCCGCGGCGAGCAGCGCCGGCTCCTGGCCCTGCTGGAGGACGCCGCCGCCTTCTACACCCGCTACCTGTGGGAGTCCGCCGAGGCCGGGGCCGCGCGCGACTACCTGCAGGAGCGCGGCCTGACCGAGGAGACGGCCCGGTCGTTCCGGCTCGGGTTCGCGCCGACGGCCTGGGACCGGGTGTGCGCGGCCGCGCGGTCGAAGGGGTTCACGGCCGCCGAGCTCGAGCGCGCCGGGCTCTCGAGCCGCGGCCGGCGGGGGCCGCTCGACCGCTTCCGCGGCCGGCTCATGTTCCCGCTGGCTGACGCGCGCGGGCGCGTGCGCGGCTTCGGCGCCCGCCAGATGCCGGGCGGTGATCCCCCCAAGTACCTGAACTCGCCTGAGGGCGTGATGTTCCATAAATCCGAGACGGTGTACGGCCTCGACCGCGCCCGTCCGACGATCACGACCCAGAGCCGCGCGATCGTCGTCGAGGGCTACACCGACGTGCTCGCCCTGCATCAGGCCGGCATGCCCGAGTCGGTCGCGTCGATGGGCACCGCGCTCACCGAGCAGCAGGTGCGCGAGCTGGCGCGCGTCTGCGGCAGCGGCACGCTCTACCTCGCCTTCGACGCGGACGCTGCCGGGGAGGAGGCGGCGCTGCGCGGGATGCAGATGGCGCAGTCGACCGGCATGGAGGTGCGGGTCGTGGCCCTCCCCGACGGCCGCGACCCGGCCGACGTGGCCGTGTCCGACCCCGACGCATTCCGGACGGCGCTCGAGCGCTCCTCCGGCGTCCTCGGGTTCCGCATCGGCCGCGTCCTCGCCGCCGGCGGCTCACGCGACCAGGCCTACCGCCGGGCGGCGGCCGTCCTCGGCTCGGCGCCGCCGTCGGTCGAGCGCGACGAGCAGGTGCGCCTCGTCGCCGGCCGGCTCGGGCTCACGC
>JBKPMQ010000202.1:0-6995 GCA_046732235.1 Actinomycetota bacterium | reverse complement strand
CCCACAGGTAGCGCTGGTGCTGGGCGGCGTTGTCGCCGCCCCCGCAGGCCGTTGCCGAGACGGCCAGCGCCAGCGGGACCAGGAGCGGGGCTGCGCGCATGCAGGCGAGCGTATCCTTCGAGTGTGATGGATGGCGCCGACACGCAGCTGTGCGACCTGATCCAGAACGAGTTCCCGGTGGTCGAGCGACCCTACGCCGCGCTGGGTGAGACGCTCGGCCTCTCCGAGGACGACGTGATCGCGCGGGTGACGCGCCTGCGCGGCGAGCGCATCATCCGCCAGATCTCCGCGATCTTCGACACGCGCAAGCTCGGCTACACGTCGATGCTGGTCGCGGCGAAGACCGCGCCCGCGCGGGCCGACGAGGCCGCCGAGGTGATCTCGAGCCACCCCGGCGTCACCCACAACTACCAGCGCCAGCACGAGTTCAACATCTGGTTCACCGTGGGCGTCCCGCCGACGTCGCGGCTCGGCCTCGAGCGCACCGTCGAGCTGCTCGGCGAGCTGGCCGAGGTCGACGTGATCCGGCCGATGCCGGCGCTGCGCTTCTTCAAGATCGGCGTCGACCTCGACATGAAGGGCGGACGCGACCCGGCGGCCAAGAAGGAGCGCCGCGCGCCGACGATGCCGGCGCCGCCGCCCGAGGAGATCAGCGAGCGCGAGATCGCCGCGGTGCGCGCGCTTCAGACCGATCTCCGGGCGGTGCCCGAGCCGTTCGCCGGCCCCGCCGCCCGCCACGGCTACACCGTGCCGGAGCTGTTCGAGGCCGCCGCCCGGTTCCAGGCGACCGGCCAGATGCGGCGCTTCGCCGCGGTGCTCTACCACCGGTCGGCCGGCTTCACGTTTAACGGCATGGGCGTGTGGAAGGCGCCCGAGGAGCGGATGGACGAGATCGGGTCGCTCATGGCCTCGTTCCGGGGCGTGTCGCACTGCTACCAGCGGCCGACCTACCCGGACTGGCCGTACAACCTCTTCTCGATGACGCACGGGCGCACGAAGCAGGAGTGCGAGGACGTGCTCGACGCGATCGCGGCCGAGACCGGCCTCGACGAGCGGGTGGTGCTCTACTCGACGAAGGAGTGGAAGAAGACCCGGCTGGTCTACTTCAGCCCCGATGCCGAGGAGTGGGAGCGCCGGTACGCGCCCGAGCTCCAGCCTGCATGAATAAACGGGGTCAGACCCCTTTTATTCAGGCATCTCACATCCGCTGGGCCGCCGGCGTTCTTTCTCCGTGAGACTGCCGCCGTTCCAGACGCTGATCGACCGCCACGGCCGCGAGGTGCACCGGTATCTCGCCGCGTGCGTGGGGCCCATCGACGCCGACGACTGCTGGCAGGAGACGATGCTGGCCGCCCTGCGGGCCTACCCAGGCCTTCGGGACGACCGGAACCTGCGCGGATGGCTGCTCCGGATCGCAGCCCGCAAGGTGCTCGACTCCCATCGGGCCGCCCGCCGCCGGCCGGTGCCGGTCGCGGACGTGCCCGACCGGGGGGTCGAGTCCCCGCCGCCGTCCGATCCCGCCCTGTGGCGGGCGGTGCGGCGGCTGCCGGAGAAGCA
Organism: Actinomycetota bacterium; assembly: GCA_046732235.1. Taxonomy (GTDB): domain Bacteria; phylum Actinomycetota; class Thermoleophilia; order Gaiellales; family JAICJC01; genus JAICJC01. The sequence continues at coordinate 5,438 of JBKPMQ010000202.1, read as the reverse complement.
GCGCGCAGCAGTTGCATTGCGGTTCGCTGCCGACCTCGACTACGCCGCCATCGGTGACGTGATCGACTGCTCGGAGGCGGCCGCGCGCCAGAACGTGCGCGCCGGCCTGGCCGGCGTGCGGAGGGAGTGGGTTCGATGACCCCTATCGACATGACTGAGCTGGCCCGAAGGGCCGCCGAGGAGGGAATCTTGGACGTTGCCTACGCCACCGTGGACGCCCCGTTCGGGCGGATGCTCGTGGCCGCCACGCCGACCGGCGTCGTGCGCACCGCGTTCGACAAGGAGCGCACCGACGACGTGCTGACCGAGCTCTCCGACCGGATCTCGCCGCGGGTGCTCGAGGCCCCGGCCCGCCTGGACGGCGTGCGCCGCGAGCTCGACGAGTACTTCGAGGGCAAGCGCATGGCGTTCTCGACGCCGATCGACTGGCAGCTCTCGCAGGGCTTCCTGCGCCGCGCCCGCGAGGCGTGCGCCACCATCCCGTACGGCGAGGTGCGCACCTACAAGCAGCTCGCCATCGCCGCCGGCAGCCCCGAGGCCGTCCGCGCCGCGGGGAACGCGATGGCCAAGAATCCGATTCCGATCGTGGTGCCGTGCCACCGGGTGCTTCGCACCGGCGGCGGACTGGGCGGCTACGGCGGCGGGCTCGAGTGCAAGCGCTGGCTGCTCGACCTCGAGTCGGGCCACCTGCGGCTCTAGAGCTCGATCTGGAGACCGTCGTACACGACATCGGCCCCCGCGGGCAGCCACTCCGAGAGCTCGGCGTGGGTGCCCGTGCGGTGGCCGATGTGCGTGAAGAGGAGCCGTCCGGCCCGCAGTCGCTTCGCCGCGGCGATGATCTCCGCCATCGGGATGTGGCCGCGAACAGAGCGCGTCCGGGTCGAGCCGTCGACGATGGCCACGTCGGCGTCGCGGGCGAGCTTCGAGCCGGGCAGCGCGCCCAGATCCGGCATGTAGGCGAGCGTGTGCCCGGCTGCGTCGGTGAAGCGCAGGCCCATCGTCCGCGTCGTGGCGCTGTGGTCGACGTCGAACGCCTGGACGCGTAAGTCCTCGCCCAGCTCGGCCGGGACGCCCGGCGTCAGGTGCATGACGCGGAAGTCGAGCCGCGGGAAGATCACTCGCAGGCCCTTCTCGCACTCCTTCGTGCAGTGGAGCGGGATGCGTCCGAGCTTCGAGAGCACGTGCAGCCCGAGCATGTGGTCGTGGTGCTCGTGGGTGAGGACGACCTGGTCGGGAACCGCGCCGGCCCGCAGGAGCTGGGCGTAGGCGTCGGGGCCGGCGTCGACGAGCACCCGCCGGTCGAGCAGGAGCGAGGAGCGCAGGCGCCGGTCGCGGGGATCCGGCGACGTGCACTGGGGGCAGTCGCAGCCGAGCCGGGGGATCGGCCACCCGGCCGACGAGCCCAGCACCTCGATCAGCACGCGCCCGTCACCCGCCCGCGGGGCTCACGGGAGCGCCGAGTCGTCCAGGTACCGCGTCTCCGAGAACACGCGCCGCACCATCGGCTCGAACGTCTCGATCGGCAGCGAGTCGTACGCCGGGTCGAAGCAATTCTGGTCGTAGAGCTCGCAGAACTCGACGGTCGCGTCGTAGCAGGGGTGATCCTTGAAGCGGTCGCGGGCGTTGCGGTCGCCGCCGCTGTGGTGGGCGTAGTAGTACGTCTGGAAGAGCCCGTGGTGCTTGACGATCCAGCAGATGTCCGGCGCGATGAACGGCTTCAGGATCGCGGCGGTCATCTCGCCGTGCGTCCACGGCGCGAGCTCGTCGCCGATGTCGTGCAGGAGCGCGGCGACGACGTACTCCTCGCTGCGGCCGTCGCGAAGGGCGCGGGTGGCGGACTGGAGCGAGTGCTCGTAGCGCGAGACCTGGTAGCCGGCCAGCGAGGACCTGAGCCCGTCGAGCGCCTCCAGCAGCCGGTCGGGCAGGGCGGCGTTGTACGGCTCCTGCACCCGGTCGAGCAGCGCATAGTCCTCGGCCGTCCCGTCGGCCATGTGCACGAACCCCACCGTCTCCATGCCATCCTCCTTGGTGCCTGCGGTCGTGGGGATCGTATGCGGGCGGCGCGGTTGCACGGGTGCAGACACGCGATCGGTGCACCCGTACGCTGGACGTGTGGACCAACTCGATCATCAAGGCCGTCGCCGGCGGGTGCTGCTGAAGTTCTGTGCGGCGGCGGCGATCGCCGCACAGATCGTGATGCTCGCGTACCCCCTCCCGCAGGTCCGAGGCGGCTGGTGCCAGTCAGGCGGTCGGCCGGCCCACTACACCGTCGAGACGGTCGCTGCCGTGGCGCTGTGGGCCGAGATCCTGGCGGTAACCGGCGTCGTCCTCCTGGTGGCCGGCTCCCGGGGGTCGTGGGCCGGCCGGATCACCGTCGGCATCATCTGGGGCGTCGCCGGAGCGGCCGTCATCTACGTTGCGTGGTTCTTCTACGCGGGTCGGATCGACTGCGCCTTCTCGTAGGCCGCGTCCCGTGGCTTCGCATCAGACGCGCAATTGGCATCGGCCGCGGACGCCAATTGGCGCAATCCGCGCCCGCACCACCGGCCCCCGATCTCTAGATTTCACCCATGGCCCGAGACCCGGTCGCCGCCTTCACGCCGCCCGTCGCCGGCTGGTTCCGGCGCTCGTTCGCCGAGCCGACGAGGGCGCAGCGGCTGGGGTGGCCGCCGATCACGGCGGGGCGCCACTCGCTGATCCTCGCCCCGACCGGGTCGGGCAAGACGCTCGCCGCCTTCCTGGGCGCCATCGACGGCTTCGCCCGCGACCCCGAGGAACGCGGCACGCGCGTCGTCTACGTCTCGCCGCTCAAGGCGCTCAACCACGACATCGAGAAGAACCTGCGCGCGCCGCTCGCGGGCATCGACCTGCCGCGGCCGGTCACCGTCGGCGTCCGCAGCGGCGACACGCCGCAGCGCGACCGGGCGTCGATGCGCCGCCATCCGCCCGACATCCTCATCACGACCCCCGAGTCGCTCTACCTCATCCTGACGTCGGCCGCCCGCGAGATGCTGGCCTCGGCCGAGACCGTGATCGTCGACGAAATCCACGCGATGGCCGGCGGCAAGCGCGGCACCCACCTGGCGCTCTCGCTCGAGCGGCTCGCGCACCTGGCCGGCCGCGACGTGCAGCGGGTCGGTCTCTCGGCCACGCAGCGCCCGCTGGAGGAGATCGCCCGCTTCCTGGGCGGGCGCGACCGCGACGTCGAGATCGTCGACGCCGGCGCCGCCAAGGAGCTCGACCTCGAGGTGATCGTTCCGGTCGAGGACATGCGCGAGCTGGGCGGGGCCGCCGAGGTCGACGGGGAGCCGCGCCAGTCGATCTGGCCGGCGCTCTACCCGCGCCTCCTCGAGCTCGTCCAGGCCCACCGGTCGACGCTCGTCTTCGTGAACAACCGCCGCTCGGCCGAGCGCGTCGCCCACCGTCTGAACGAGCTCGCCGAAGCCGACATCGCCCGCGCCCACCACGGCTCGATCGCCCGGGAACAGCGGCTCGAGATCGAGGACATGCTCAAGTCCGGGCGGCTGCCGGCGCTCGTCGCCACCTCGTCGCTCGAGCTCGGGATCGACATGGGCGCGATCGATCTCGTCGTGCAGGTCGAGTCCCCGAAGTCGGTCGCCGCCGGGCTCCAGCGGGTGGGCCGGGCCGGCCACCAGGTGGACGCGCCGTCCCTGGGCCGGTTCATGCCGAAGTACCGCGGCGACCTGCTCGAGACGGCGGTCGTCGTCGACCGCATGCGCCGCGGCGAGATCGAGCACACCCGCGTCCCCCGCCAGCCGCTCGACGTGCTCGCCCAGCAGCTCGTCGCCGCGACGGCGCTCGACGACTGGACGGTGGACGAGCTGTACGACCTCGTCACCCGTGCATACCCGTACCGCGAGCTCTCGCGCGCCCAGTTCGAGGGCGTGCTCGACATGCTGGCCGGCCGCTACCCGTCCGAGGAGTTCGCGGAGCTGCGCCCGCGGATCGTCTGGGACCGCGCCGCGGGCGTCGTGCGCGCCCGCCCGGACGCGCGCCGGCTCGCCGTCACGAGCGGCGGCACCATCCCCGACCGCGGCCTCTACGGCGTCTTCCTGGCGGACTCCGGCGCCCGCGTCGGCGAGCTCGACGAGGAGATGGTCTACGAGGCGCGGCAGGGCGAGGTGTTCCAGCTGGGCGCGTCGTCGTGGCGGATCGAGCAGATCACCCGCGACCGCGTCCTGGTATCGCCGGCGCCGGGCGTGCCCGGACGGATGCCCTTCTGGAAGGGCGACGGCGTCGGCCGCCCGTACGAGCTCGGCCGCGCGGTCGGCGAGGCCACGCGCAGGCGCAGCTTCCCGGCCGACCTCGACGCCCGAGCCGCCACGAACCTGCACGCCTACCTGGACGACCAGGAGGCCCACACCGGTGTCATCCCGTCCGACCGAACGATCGTCGTCGAGCGCTTCCGTGACGAGATCGGCGACTGGCGCGTGTGCGTCCTCTCGCCGTTCGGCGGTCGTGTCCACGCGCCGTGGGCGCTCGCCCTGGAAGCGCGGATGGCGGCCTCGCTCGGGATCGAGGTGGAGGCGATGTGGGCCGACGACGGCATCGCGCTGCGGCTGCCCGACTCGGACACGCCCCCGCCGGTCGACCTGATCGCGATCCCGCCCGGCGAGCTGGACGACCTCCTGCTCGAGCGGGTCGCGCAGAGCCCGCTCTTCGCCGGCCGCTTCCGCGAGAACGCCGCCCGGGCGCTGCTCCTGCCCCGGCGCCGTCCGGGGCAGCGCACGCCCCTCTGGCAGCAGCGGCTGAAGGCCCACGACCTCCAGCAGGTCGCGATCAAGTACGGCTCGTTCCCGGTGCTGCTCGAGACCTACCGCGAGGTGCTCTCGGACGTGTTCGAGGTGCCGGCGCTGAAGGGGTTGCTCGAGGCGATCGGGCGCGGAAGCGTGCGCATGGTCGAGGTCGAGTCGGCCCAGCCCTCGCCGTTCGCCTCGGCCCTGCTGTTCGACTACATCGCCACGTACATGTACGAGGGCGATGCGCCCGCGGCCGAGCGGCGGGCCCAGGCCCTCCAGCTCGACCGGGCGCTGCTGGCCGAGCTGCTGCGAAACGACGACCTGCGCGAGCTGCTCGATGCCGACGCGATCGACCAGGTCGAGCGCGAGCTCCAGGGCGAGGGCCGCGCGCCCACGATCGACCAGGCGCACGACCTGCTGCGCCGGCTCGGCGATCTGTCGCCTGCGGAGGCGGCCGAGCGCGGCGTCGCCGGCCACCTCGACGAGCTGGTCTCGCAGCGGCGCGCCGCCGCCGTTCGGGTGGCGGCGGAGGAGCGCTACATCGCCGCCGAGGACGCGGGCCTCTACCGGGACGGGCTGGGGGTGGTCCCGCCGCGGGGCCTCCCGGACGCGTTCCTGGAGCCGGCTGCCGACGCGCTGAAGCGGTTGGTGCTGCGCTACGCGCGCACGCACGGGCCG
>JBKPMQ010000201.1:0-8418 GCA_046732235.1 Actinomycetota bacterium | reverse complement strand
GCGGAGAGTTCGTCCGGTCGGTGAGCATCGTGGAGCGGGCCGCCTGCGGCTGTGAGGAGCCGGCGAGCGAGCGCGACACCCCGGGGCGTCACCGGACGGGAGAGGTCGCCCAGCTCGCGGGCGAGGTGGCGGAGCTCACATCGGTGCGCGCGGATCCGGCGACGGTGCGGGTACCTCCAGTTCCATCCGGCGACTTCGGAGGCGTCGGCGACAAGGCGAATCGAGGTCGCCAGAGTCACGCGGGTATGGGGATCGATCAGCTCCCGCATCCGTCTCACCACGACATCGTCGGTCGGCTGCCCCACGGCGTGGGCCACGATCCACGCGTCCGCCCGGTCGCGCAGAAGTTCGATCCGCACGGACTCGATCGCCGCCCGGACCAGCGCACAGAGCGTCGCCGAGACGACGACCGCGGCGAGGGCGGGTCCCGAGATGGCCCCGAGCATGGCCGCTGCCAGGGCCGCCGGGGCCGGAGCGAGGTACGGGAGGGTCGGGCGGAGGATCACGCGACCTCCGCCCAACCGACCGGCCTCGCCGTCGCGATGCCGCCGCATCGCTCGCAGGGACGGCGTTCCGGGTGTCATGCCGCGGCCGGCTCCTGGTGGTCGGCCCACCTGAACGTCTCGCGGGTCGTGCCGGGCGTCACCACGAGCACGGGGCAGGGGGCGGCGTGGAGCAGTCGCTGTGCAACGCTCGACGCCAGCACACCGACCATCGGCGCGTGGCCCCGCGTGGCAAGGACGATCGCGTCGGCGTCGTGCCGCCTGGCCGCTGCCGCGATGACGTTTGCGGGGTGCTCGAGGAGCGCGCGGTGGACCTCGAGCTCCGCGTCGAACCCATCCGCACGGAGGCCGGCGACGAGCTCGCCGGCGTGGGCGAGGCGCTCGGCCTCGTCGACGTGGGCAGGAATGCGGCCGCCGCGTCCGGCGATCATGCGCTCCTGGACATGCACGAGCACCAGGCGCGCATCGAACTGCGCTGCGAGCTTCTCGGCCGCCGGCAATGCGCGCTCGGAGCCGCTGCCGTTGATCGGGACAATGATGGTGTGCACGGGCAATCGCTCCTTCCCTCGTGTGCCCTCGCGTGGTGTCTCCATGTAATGGTCGCGGCTTGGGCCGAAACCCACCATGGGTGCGAGCCGGTATTTCCCGCGGCGGTGCCCCCCCATCGGCTCCTGCTCTGCCTCGGCGCGAACCGCCACTCGAGGCCGTGAGTGATCGTCGGTCATTCGATGCGACGGCGTCGGCGGGACCAGCGGCCGAGCGCCCGCATCCGCGCCGACGCCGGCGCGGGAACCTCCGGCTCCTGCTGCCGGCGTGCCTGCTCGGTGGGGGCGGCGCGCGCCTCTTCCGGAGTGACACCGACGAAGAGCAACAGGTCGGTGACGGCGATCCGCGCCGCGGCGAGCGCGGCGGTTAGCTCAGGACTCGACTCAGCGCTGGCGGATCGCACGCCGCGCAGGACGTCAAGGGAGCGCTCGACCGCGGCCTGCCGGGTCGTCTGATCGCCCGGCTGCCGTGCCAAGCCGGCAAGTGTCGTCGAGAGCGCGCGGACGCACGGAGCGAGGAGCCGCCGGTCCTTTTCGTCGGCCGCGAGCGATGTGCGTGTGAGCAGCAGACAGCTACCGCCGAGCAGGTCAAGTTGGCCCGCGTCCTCGTTCTCCCGCACGACCGGTGTGATCTGCGCACGCCACACCAGTGAGTGGCGAGCGACGCGTGCACTCGCCGACCGCGTACGAGCGAGCTCCGACAGGTGGTCGCGTAGCTCGCGCTGGCTGGCGATCGCACGGCCCGCGAGCGCATCGTCGCCCTCCAGCGCCCGGGCGGTCATGTCGAGCGCCTCGGCCATCGCGGCGAGCGCGTTCGTCTCGACCCGGCGCAGCATGCGCAGCGGCTCCGGCGAGAAGAGGAGCTGGCTGAACACGAGCGCCACTCCGGCGCCGATCAGCGCGTCGGTCAACCGCTGGTACCCGACCTCGCCGTTCGCGACCGCGATCGTCAGGATCGCGCTTACGCCTGCTTGCGCGAGCAGGACGCGGGCGGTTCCGAGCGCTCGGGCGAGCACAAGCGCCAGGAACGTGGCGATCGCGAGCGAGCCGTAGCCGCCGCCGATCACGAGCAGCGTCACCTCGGCGACGCCGATTCCGAGGAATACACCCCCGAGTAGGCGTAGCGCGTTCAGCCCGCGCTCGCCGAGCGACGTGTTGAGCGAGACGAGTGCCGAGATCGGCGCGAAAAACGGCTGTCTGTGGTCGATGACGTGGCTTGCGATCAGCCAGGCGACCGTCGCCGCCGCCGTCGCCTGCACCAGCGCCCACACGTCCTCGATCTCTATCCGCGACGTATGTGCGAACGTGCGTCTTACTCGGCTGACGATCGCGGCACGCACGGTGTCATCGTCTCATCCGCATCCGGGGGCCGCCTAGGCGCATCGCCGGGCTCGAGCGCCCGCGACCCGGGCGACTCTGGTCGCCAGGACGGTTCTAACGGCCGACTGGCCATCCGTCCCAACCTCGCAGCTCTCGTAGTGAATCGCCACCAATTATGATCACCTCGGTGGCGCCAGACCGAAACGACAGAGGACCGATCGTGATCGCCACGGACGGCTCCGAATCGGCCGAACAGGCAGTTGCCGCGGGCGTGAGGGTGGCGCGCACCCTCGGAACGAAGGCTGTTCTCGTCTACGTGCGGCCCTCGATCGGACAACTCGGGGAGCCCTACTACCAGGAGAAGCTGAGTGAGCAGATGGCGTACGCCCGGGACGCCCTCGACCGTGCTCAGGACCTTGCCCGCCGCGGAGCGTGTGAAGCGGATGAGGAGGTCCTGGAGGGGCATCCCCCAGAACGGGTCGTCGAGCTTGCTCGTGCCCGGAACGCCCAGTTGATCGTGGTCGGGTCAAGGGGGCTCGGCGCCGTCGCGGGGGCGTTGCTCGGCTCGGTCTCGAGCGCGATCATCCACCGGGCCGATCGCCCCGTGCTCGTCGTCCCGACCGCTGGCGGCACGTAGCCGTCTGCGTCGGCACCGGCGATGGTTCTCGCCGGCGACGGGTCTTACGCGTGACGGCTCGCGGGAGCGCGAAACGCCGTGGAGGGGAATCCAGGGGCCATATGAAGGACCACTCCGTACATCACGCCGTCGAGGAGCCGAGGGTGAAGGGGGGCGAGCAGGAGCCGCGCCGAGTGGCTGCCGAACACGCGGGACACGAGCACGCACACGGCGGCACCGTCCATGCGGGCCACGCCGACGTCTACGTCACACAAAACCAGAGAATCACCCGCCCGCTGGGGGGTCAGTGTTCGGCGGTCAGCCGGCCGGCGGCTGCGGGCGCGAGCAGCTCTTGCAGCCGAAGCCGTTGGCCTCGATCTGCAGGCACATCAACTCCTGGTCGGTGAGCGCGCCCCCGAGGATCTGCTTGAGCCTGATCTCGTCCATCCGGCTCTCCGTGTCCGCTGCCTCGTGGTCTGGTTTGTCAGCTGGCATTCCCATGCTGCCTAGGTGATCGGCCGGCAGGGCCCTTTCTCAAGCCCTTGGTCAATCGTCGCAGCCGGGCCGGACGCCGCCTCGCTCTTCGTGAGTCGTGATGGCGAGGTCTGTGGGTTTCAGCCTCGGCAGCACGGGTGATTACGCACGCACGTCGACCCGCGGTCACCCGCTCTCGTTGAGCCTCACGCGCTGCTTCCCGTGGATCGAGATACCCCCGAAACCGGGACGGCCACGTCCGTCAGCGCCTGGGGCGGCCCCGACGCGGCGCCGCCGATTGCGCCGCATGGGTGCGAGGAGGGTTGCGGCCGGCAGGACGCCGGCTGCTCCGCGACTCGACGGTCGAAGGATCGCCTTGTGTCGAGGCGCCGAATCGATCGGTGGATTCGACGCCCTCCGAAAGGACTCGCGTGTTTGACGGGCCGGCGACCGTCGCTCCGCCCTCCCACTCCCAGCGCGCGATCGAGTCATTTGTCATACGACCGCCTCCGCGTTCGGGCCCAAACCACATCGTTGGCGCTTCTTCAGAATACCTCCTCGCAAGCCCCACCGAGAGGGGCTCCCTGGTCACACGCATCGGCCGAAGCGGCGGGTGCACTCGCCCTCGAACGACGGGGCAGGGCCTCTTCATTCGCGAGATCCGCGAGGCGTTCGCCCGGCAGACGGCGAAGGTACGCCGGTCGGCGTTCGGGACCGCCTCAGCTCTGCGACCCGCTCGAGCATGTGCTCGCCGGGTTCGTGGGTCTACGACTGGGAGCGCAAAGCGATCCGCTCGAGACGACACCGCGCCGTCCATACCTCCACCTCAAGGAGAGCTTCAGTGTTCACGCACGGCCGAGCGGTCGAGCACGGTCACGGCTCACCGGATGGCCATGGGTGGACGGCCGGCCGCAGATACGGCCCACGGCCCATGGCGCCGGATCGCCCGCCAGACGATGCTTATGGGTACAGCGAGCGGATGCCGTCCCACCGACCCACGAGCCCCGGCGGGGCCGCCCGCTGTATCAGGAGGGGCCGGGGCGTGCGGCGGAGGCACGCCCCGGCCGGAAACCCACACCGACAGGAACGCGACCATGTTCGATCTGAGCCAGTTCTTTCGCCATTCGGATGCCAGCGAAGATTGGCTTGCGCGATACCTCGTGACCGAGGCGCAGCGCGGACGGCGGATCGCGGACGTCCTCCAGGATCGCGCCGTCCTGCGTCACTCCGACGCGGCGACGCGGGCACGGGTGCTCGACCGCTCCGACGTCATCGAGGCGCTGGCCGAAAACGCCGTCGCCCAGGTGCACGCCGAGATCGCCCGCGGCGACGTCGCGGCGGGCCGCCGCCCTGGCTAAGCGCCGGGAACCGGCTGATGGCGCCGGCCGCGCCGGCCATCCGTGCCAACCGCCAGACGCGCGGCATGCCGGCGAGCGCCACGGGTCGTGGCGGGTGGTTTCCCGCTCGGATACGTTGGGCATGCGCCTGACGAGGCCGAGTAGAGGAGCGGCTCGATTCCTCGGGCCGAGGTCACCGGCCGGCAGCTGTGGCACCCGACCGCCGTCACCGGCCAGCGAGGTGAGTCATGCAGCGGCACCCGCACTGTCACGTTCCAGCCGTCCGGGTGGCGGGTTCCTCCCGGCCGACCTCGACCGCCTCGCCCAACCCGCGGTCGCCAGCACCATCACTCGAGGCGCCGGCGCCGCAGCGGCCGCTCGATGTCGAGTCGCGATCGTGGTTGGAGCGTCTGCGCGGCACCGAGCCGGCACGCGGTTTCGCGGTCGCCGAGCTGCACGAGCGGCTGCGCCGCGAGGCCGCCTTTCACATCCGCAATCGTGTTCGGACCCGGTCGGAGTTCCCCAACAGCGATATCGGCGATCTCGCCACGGAGGCGGCCGACGACGCGCTGGTCGTGCTCATGCGCAAGCTCGACGACTATCGCGGGGAGGGCCGGTTCTGGACCTGGCCAAAGAAATTCGCCGCCCTGGAGGCGCTCGTAAGCATCCGCCGGCGCATCGGACCCGACCGCGTCGGTACTTCCCCCGATCCCGGGCTCGCACCCGACGTACCCGACCCCGCACCCTCCGCGCAGGAGCTCCTCGAGACATATGAGCTGCCGCGACGCGTCGAGGACATCGTCGCGACACAACTCACCACCCGTCAGCGAACCGCGCTGATCGCCACCGCCGTCGACGGCGTCTCCCCCAAGGCGCTCGCCGGCGAGCTCCACACCACACCCGGCGCGGTGCGCAAATCGGTGCACGACGCCCGCGCGAAGCTCAAGCTCAATCTCGCGGCCGAGATGAAGGCCCCGCCGCCCGCCCTTCGCGGCCTGGGCAGGGGCGACGCTGGGGTCGTGCACACGAGCTTTCGTGATCGTCGCAGATGTCGCACTCGCCCGTCTTCGCGCGGCGGGACAAGCTGATCGAGGGCGGTCTGGAGGCGCCTGCGGATCACTGCGCATCCAGGCGTGCCGGGCCGTCCCGGACAGGTGACGTTCCGGCGGCTGCGCTCGTGTACACGTCGATCATCCGGCGGTAGTTGGCGGCGATACGGTCGATCGCCGCGTCGTTGTCCAGCCGGCCGGCCAGGTATTCGCTGAGCGCGTCCAACCAGATCGTACGGCCGACCGCGAACCCGACGTAGCCGCCCACCGGCGCGGCCTGTCGAAGCCAGTGCGCAACACGATCGAGGTTCTCGCCGCGGCCGAGCACCACGCAGTCAGTTCCGTCGCGTCCACCCGCTCGCGCCTGGGTGACGACCCGCTCGCAGTCCTCGCGCGTCTCCAGGCCCTCGATTTTCCAGATGGCGGGTTCGACACCCGCGTCCTGGAGACATGCCATCGCGCGAACCACGAGGGCGGGCCGCAACGTACGGTCATAGGCGCCCTGGTCGCCGCCGGCTTCCGCAAGCTGGCTCGCTGTCGCGGGCACCAGCAGCTCAAAGAGGAACCTGCGGTCGTGCGCACGCAGCCAGCCGGACAGCCGCGCCAATCGTTCTGTCTGGCGGCCGTTGAGCTCGGCGTCGCCGTCGGGGTTGTAGCGCACGAGCACCTTGGCGTAGTCGGGGTCGAAGGCCTCGATGTGCTCGCCGAACTGGGCTGCATACTCGAAGTCGAACTCGTCCTGGCCGGACCGCTCCACGGGCATCGCGAGCGTGAGGGACGCGCGCCGCACCGCGCGGGCGATGCCTGCGCCGAACTCTTCGTCTACCAAGACCGCGCATGAGGCCCGCGGGGCGCCCTCGGCGATCGCCCGCGTACACCCCTCGTAGATGAGCATCTTGAGCGCGGAGATGCGCCCCCGCTCGTCGTCGGTGGGGTCGCCGGGGATTCTCATCAGGCCGTTCTTGAACGAGCCCCGGTGGTCGAAGGAGAGCATGTAAAGCTGCTGGCTCGCCCGAGTCATAGCGGCAGCGCCTCCTGTCTCGCAGAGTTGCAACACGATAGCCTCGGACTGCTCGATCGTCTGACCCTGAGCGGAATGACCGTGAGCGGCGCGGCGATGGCTATCGGACATCCGTGGTGGTTTCTCTACGGCCTCGAGCCGGCCGCGGTTCCTACCGCCAGGGATCGCAGAGGGGTAAGAAGGCACCTGGGATCGACACTGGAGGATTGCGCGCCGTTACGTCACAGGAGAGCAGCGCGCAGAAGGAGCGACGATGACGACCCACGAGACGAGGACCGTTGACGCCCGCCGAGATGAACCTCAAGCGCCGATCCAGCGGCTCTTGATGGTCGCCGATGCCGCGGTTGCCGAGGTCGGTGAGCTACCGGCCGAGGTGCGCGCCGTAATCGATGCGGCAGCCGACGTGTACGTGGTTACGCCCAGCCTCCCCGGTCGGCTCGACTGGCTCACCGATGACGTGGACCGGTCTCGGCACCTCGCCGACGAGCGCCTCGACAGCGTGCTCGGACACACGCGGACGCTCGGGGCCCGCACCGGTGGAAGGACCGGCGATGACCATGCGCTGACCGCGTTCTCCGACGCCGTCGCAGACTTCCACCCCGATCACATCCTGATCGGGCTGCGCAGCGCAGACCACGCCAACTGGCAGGAGCGGGGCCTGATCGAGAAGGTTGTGGATCGTTTCGGGCTACCCGTCACGACCTATGCAGTCGATCGTGGTGGTCACGCTCAGGCGGTGGGCGACGGCGCTCGAGAGGCTGCCCAAGGAGCAACGGGCAAACGCTCGTGAGCCCGCCGCACAGATTGTGAGCACCGAAGAGTCTCTCATGCGCTGCTCAGCTACAACGTCCCGCCTGCCGCGCTCGATGCGCTTCAGTGGCGGCACTCACCGTCCACGTGTACCCGCTGGCGCCCCGGTCGGCCGGCCGTGATCGTGGCGATGGTGGACAGCTCCGGCTGACCTGCAAGGACTGCGCCGGCCTGCGGCACGGCCGCCCCGGAAGGCCCACGCATGGTCCGAAGGCCCCGTGCAGACACAGGTGCGGGTGGTGATCGGGGCATGGGCCGGCCACAGGCGGGATATGGGGACGGGGCCTTATGGGCGCCACCGTGAGCCCGTGTCAGGCTCACATCAGACGCCGCTGAACTGACGGTGTCGCCCCGTCAAACTCACCGAAGGAGAACACGCGATGTCCGCTTCGCTCGCAGCGATCAGCCAGGACGCACTCCCGGTCACCCCTGCCCACGACCGGCGCGTGCATCGGGCGAAGCCGAGGCTCACGGTTGCCCCTGATCGGCGGGCCCGCGCTCCGGCTCGGCTCGCTGTCGCCGCCACCGACGCGCGCCGCCTCGATGAAAAGTCACGGGCCTGGCTCGACGCTCTGCGCTCCGACGATCCACGCCGTGAGGAGGCGATCGGATCCCTCCACGCGCTCCTCGTGCGCCAGGCCCGATTCGAGGTCGGGCGGCGAACGGCGTCGCTGACCCACCCATCTGGCAGAGACCTCGACGACCTCGCCGTCCAGGCTGCCGATGACGCCGTTGTATCGATC
>JBKPMQ010000200.1:0-5116 GCA_046732235.1 Actinomycetota bacterium | reverse complement strand
GGGAGCGCCCGGGCGGCGAACCCGGGTGTCATCATGACCTGGGGCAGCGACGCCGACGGACAGCTCGGAAACGCGTCCGCGGGCGGCCACCTCAAGGCCGCGGCCGTTCCCGGGATGACCGGCATCATCGACATGCACGGCGGCCGTGAGCACATCGTCGCCCTCAAGCAGGACGGCACCGTCTGGGCCTGGGGCATGAACAACGACGGCCAGATCGGCGACGGCACGAAGACCAACCGTCCGGCGCCGGTGCGGGTCGACGGGCTTACCAACGTCCGCGACGTCGCCACGGGCCACTACTCGAGCATCGCCCTCAAGAACGACGGCACCGTCTGGGCCTGGGGGCTGAACAACTTCGGCCAGCTGGGGAACGGGACCACGACCACGAGCACCGTCCCCGTGCGGGTCAAGGGTCTTTCGAACGTGATCCGGATCGCAGGCGCCCGCGACCACACGCTCGCGGTGAAGTCCGACGGCACAGTGTGGGCGTGGGGCGACAACGAGTTCGGCAACCTCGGCGACGGCACCACCCGGAACAGCGACGTGCCCGTGCAGGTGAAGGGCCTCGCGAACGTGAAGTTCATCGCCGGTGGGCGCGACCACAGCCTCGCCATCGAGACGAACGGCACCGTGTGGGCGTGGGGCTGGAACCGGTACGGCCAGCTCGGCGACGGGACGAAGACGAACCGGCTCGTGCCGGTGCGCGTCCAGGGCGTCTCCGGCGCGGTGCAGGTCGCCGCGGGTGCGAACCACAGCCTCGCCCGGCTCTCGAACGGCACCGTCTGGGCCTGGGGCCAGAACAGCTTCGGCCAGGTCGGCGACGGCACGGGCGTGGGCCGCCTCGTGCCGGTGAAGGTGGCCGGGATCGCGAACGCGATCAACATCGGGGCCGGCCGCCTGCACTCGCTCGCGATCGAGAAGGACCGATCGGTGTGGGCCTGGGGGGACAACGACTTCGGCCAGCTCGGCGACGGCACGACGACGAACCGGATGAAGCCGGTCCGCGTCCCGGGGGTGACCGGGGGCGAGGAGGTCGCGGGGGGTCGCGACTACAGCGTCGCGCTCGTGCGCGAGTAGCGGGTCGTCACGTCAAGGGGGACGGCTCCCGTCGGGGGCGGGGGCCGTCCTCATCCGCACTGCGGCGACCGAGGCCGCGTCGGGAGTGAGGTCGTCGAAGCGGTCGATCCCGCGCAGCTCCGGTAAATTCCACGCCCAGATGACGGCCACCGCGACCGACGCCGCCCCGCCCAGGACGACCGCGGGCACCGCCCCGAGGATGGCGGCGGCCGCCCCGGACTCGAACGCGCCGAGCTCGTTCGATGCGCCGATGAAGACCCGCTCGACCGCGCTCACCCGTCCCCGCAGCACGGGCGGCGTCAGCAGCGGCGAGAGCGTGCTGCGCACCACCATGCTGACCATGTCCGCCCCCGCAAGCGCCGCGAGCGCGAACAGCGAGAGCACGAAGCTGCGCGAGACCCCGAAGACGATGGTGAAGACGCCGAAGAGGGCGACGACGGTGAACAGGGTCTCGCCGACTCGCCGGCGCAGCGGCCGGGCCGAGATGAGGGCACCGACGACGACCGCGCCCACGCCGGGCGCGGCCCGCAGCAGGCCGTTCCCGGCCGCCCCGACGTGCAGGATGTCGCGGGCAAACACCGGCAGGAGGGCGGTCGCGCCCCCGAACAGCACCGCCATCAGATCGAGCGAGATGGCGCCGAGCAGCGGACGGGTGTGGAAGATCAGGCGCACGCCGTCGAGCACGTCGGCGAGCTGCGGCTCGTGGTCGCCGACGTGGGCGACGCCGATCGCCCGCGGAACGATCGGCAGAAGGACGGCCGCCGCGCCGGAGAACGCCGCCGCGAACAGGTACGGCGCCGGTGCGCCGATCGTCTGCGTGATCCCGCCGATCGCCGGGCCGGCGATCATCGCCGCCTGTCCGGCGGAGGTCACGAGCGCAAAGGTCTGGGAGAGGTTCTCGGCGGCCACGCCGGCGGCGAGCAGGGGGCCGAGCGTGGGGCCGACGAAGGCGTTCCCGATCCCCCAGCAGAACGCGAGCAGGTAGAGCGGCCACACCTGCGTGTCCCCCGCCGCGGCGTCGACGGCGAGCACGATCGCGATCGCCGTCCCCCAGGCGAGACCGACCCCGGCCACGAGGCGGCGGTCGTGATGGTCGATCACGTGGCCTGCCGGGAGCGCCAGCAGCACCGCCGGGACGAACTCGGCCAGGCCGAGCAGCCCCAGCACGAGCGGGTCGTGCTGGCGGGCGTACGCCTGCCACCCGATGGCGGTCGCCGTCGCCCCCAGCGCGAGGCTGGTCAGGATCTCGACGAGCACCATGACGGTGACGATGCGGCTTCCCTGCCGGAGCATGCGGACGCATGCTTGCCGATCCTGGCCGTCGCGGGAGCCGCATGCGCTCCGGCCGGAAATCTCTGGAAAAATCCCCACCTGGCGGAGTCCCGGTACGCCGTTTAGGGGAGGGTCGGCGTCCGCGCGGCGATCTAGCATCTCGGACCGTGAGCGGGACCACGACCGAAGACGCCAGGCCTCCGCTGCCGGCCCGGGATCCGGTGGTCTCGGCGCGCCGGATCGGCGAGGCCGCCGGCGAGGCCGCCGCCGGACGGGTGCGGCTGCTGCTGGTCGACTCGGACGAGGTCGCGGCCCGCCAGCTGCAGCGCCAGCTGCACGAGTTCGGCGCCGGGTTCGAAGTGGCCGTCGCGGGACGGCTGAGCACGGCGCTCGCGCACCTCGCGACCGCGCCGACCGACGCCGTCCTGGTCGATCTCGCGCTGCCCGACGGCAGCGGGCTCGAGACGCTCGGGCGGCTCAGCGCCGGCGCCTCCGACCTGCCGATCCTCGTGCTCGCCGGCCGCGACGACGAGGAGCTCGCCCTCGAGGCCCTCGGCGCCGGCGCGAGCGACTACCTCCTGAAGGGCCAGGCCAGCCGCGACCTGGTGGCCCGTGCCGTGCAGTACGCCGTCGAGCGCGAGCGGCTGGTCGTCGCCGAGCGCGAGAGCCGCCGCGATGCCGAGGCGGCCCGCTCGAGTGCGCTTCGCACCCAGCGGGCGCTCGACGCGAGCGAGAAGCGCCGCCGGTCCCTGCTCGGCTCCATGCTGCGGGCCGAGGAGGCCGAGCGTCAGCGGATCGCGGTCGAGCTGCACGACGACACGGTGCAGGTGATGGTTGCGGCGCTCGTCGGCATGGACGCCTGCCAGGCGACCATCGACCGCGACGATCCGGGCGGCGCTCTCGAGAGCATGGCCCGGGCGCGGGCGACGTTGTCGGAGGCCGTCGACCGCGTGCGCCGGATGAGCTTCGAGCTGCGGCCGCCGCTGCTGGACGCCCAGGGCCTCGGCCCCGCCGTCGCCGACCTCGTGGACGAGGTCGCGGCCGAGTGCGGGCTCGAGCGCCGGGTCGAGGTGTCGCTGCGCCGCTACTCGCCCGAGATCGAGATCCTGACCTACCGGACGATCCGCGAGCTGATCGCGAACGTCCGCAAGCACGCTCGCGCCCGGACGGTGCAGGTGGAGCTGCGCGAGGAGCGCTCCGCCGTCGTCTGCACGCTGCGCGACGACGGCGTCGGGTTCGACGCGGACGGGATCGAGCGGGCGACGGGGCGGCGCGGCATGCGCCTCCACCTGGGACTGGACGCGACCATGGAGCGCGTTCGCGTCGCGGGTGGCACCTTCGCGCTCGAGTCGACGCCGGGCGGCGGGACGTCGGTGCGCTTCACCATCCCGATCCACCGCCAGGGAGACGTGCGGGCCGGCTAGCGGGCCGGCGACAACGGTAGGATGGCCGCCGTGCCCGATACGGTGCCGATCGACCTGGCCCGGTACCCGATCCAGGATCTGGAGCGTCCGGAGGCAGCCGAGCTCGTCGCCCGCTGCCGCGCCCAGCTGGAGGAGACGGGCCTCTGCCTCCTTCCCGGCTTCCTGATGCCGGATGCGGTGCGGGAGTGCGCGGCGCAAGCGCAGGCCGAGCTGTCTGCGGCGTTTCGCAAGGAGCGGCGGATCCCCGCCATGGACGAATCCGAGATCCCCCCGGCCGTACCCGACGATGATCCGCTCCGGGCCGCGCATCGGCACGCCATGGACGTCATCGCCTATGACCGGATCGATCCCGGTTCGCCGGTCCGCGTCGTCTACGAGTGGGACGGCTTGACGGGCTTCCTGTGCCAGGTCCTGCGGTCCCGCGTCCATCGCTGTGCAGACCCGCTGGTCTCCCTGGTGGTCACCGCGATGGGGCCCGGGGACGAGCAGGGCTGGCACTTCGACGACAACGAGTTCGTGATCTCCCTGCTGCTCCAGAAGCCGGCACAGGGAGGCGAGTTCGAGTACGTGCCGATGATCAGAAGCGAGGACGATCCGGCCACCGAACGCATCCGGGCCGTCTTCGACGGCGCGAGCGACGCGGTGCAGGTGGCGCCGATCGACCCGGGGACGCTGGCGCTGTTTCGAGGCACCCGGTCGCTGCACCGGGTCTCGCCGGTGGCCGAGGGGCCGACCCGGCTCATCGCCCTGCTCAGCTACGACGGCCGGCCGGGCATGGTGTTCCCGCCGGCCGTGCAGCGCAACAACACCGGGCGCACGGCGAGCGCCTCCTAGTCCCGGTACCGTCCACGCGTGGCCGCGCCGTCCGTCATCCTCGCCCTCGATCAGGGCAGCTCGAGCACCCGCTGCATCGCCTACGACGCGCGGCTGGGCCAGGTGGCGACGGCGGCCTCGGCGGTCGCGACGTCGCGTCCCGGCCCGGGCATGGTCGAGCACGATCCGGAGGAGCTCCTGGACGGCGCCCTGGCCGCGCTCTCCAAGGCCTTCGCCGCCTGCGGGGGCGAGGTGGCCGGCGTCGCCATCGCCGACCAGACCGAGACGTTCGTGCTCTGGGAGCGCGACTCCGGGCGCGCGGTCACGCCGGTGATCAGCTGGCAGGACCAGCGGGCCGAGGAGCTGTGCCGGGCGCTCGCCCCCGAGCCGGCGGCGGACCGCCTCGGGGCCGTCACGGGGCTCGCGCTCGATCCCACGTTCTCGGCGCCGAAGCTCGCCTGGCTCCTCGGGCGCGACCCGGCCCTGCTCGCGCGGGCGGAGGCGGGCGAGCTCGCGTTCGGCGATGTCGC
>JBKPMQ010000199.1:0-4267 GCA_046732235.1 Actinomycetota bacterium | reverse complement strand
CGGCTCGACACCCGCCGCCGGCTCGACACCCGCCGCCGGCTCGAGGCCGGCATCGTCTGGCACCGCTCGCGCGCGGTCGGGCTGCCGTACGCCGGGAGGCTCGTCGGAGGCGTCCGGCTGCCGCGGGAGGGCGTCCACTTCTTCACCTGGGATCCGGTGCTGCGCCGCTCCCCGGATCGGCCCTGGCGGCGGTTCGGCACCGATCGGCTCGTGCGAACGCTTCTCGCCGTGATCGACGCCTACGCGGCCGTCCACCCGCATGCCGCGCGGGTCGGGATCGGCGATCTGTCACGCCCGCACGGCGGCGACTTCGGGCCCCGGTTCGGCGGCATCGGCCACGCCTCCCACCAGAACGGGCTCGACGCCGATGTCTACTACCCGCGCCGCGACCGGCGCGAGCGAGCGCCGCGGTCGGTCGACCAGATCGACCACCGGCTCGCTCAGGACCTGGTCGACCGGTTCGTCCGGGCCGGCGCGCAGGTCATCTTCGTCGGGCCCGGCACCCACCTCCATGGCCCGGCGGGCATCGTCCAGGTGCTCGTCCATCACGACGACCACCTTCACGTGCGCCTTCCGGCCCGGAGCGGCTAGTCTGGCCGGCATGGCGCGTCTCTACGCCGCCACCGGGGACGGTATCGCGACCCTGACCGAACGGGCGGGCGTGTGGGCGGTCGAGTGGTTGCTGCGCGAGCCCGGGGTGGGCTCCGTGGCCATCGACCCGGCCGACCCGGACACCGTGTACGCGGGGCTGCGGGAGGGCGGCGTGCGTCGCTCGACCGACGGCGGCCGGACCTGGGTCGACTGCCACCTCCCCGACGCCGGCGTCTACTCCCTGGCGGTGAGCCCTGCGGACGGCGCCGTCTATGCCGGTACCGAGCCGAGCCGGCTCTACCGCAGTGACGACGGCGGTGAACGGTGGCGGGCCCTGGACGGGTTGCTCGCGCTCCCCTCACGGCCGACCTGGAGCTTCCCGCCGAGGCCGTGGACGTCGCACGTGCGCTGGATCGCTCCCAGCCCGCACGACGCCGCCGTGATCCTCGTCGGGATCGAGCTCGGCGGGCTCATGCGCTCCACGGACGGCGGTGAAACCTGGCAAGACCATCGGCCGGGCGCGCAGCGTGACGTGCATTCCCTCGCCTGGCATCCGCGGGTGGAGGGCCGCGCCTACGAGGCGGGCGGCGGCGGTGCAGCCTGGAGCGAGGACGGCGGCGACACCTGGCATCCGGCCGATGACGGCCGCGACCGCCACTACACGTGGGCCGTCGCCGTCGACCCCGACGACCCCGAACGCTGGTACGTCTCCGCGAGCACGGGCCCCTTCAAGGCGCACGGAGCCGGAGATCCGCAAGCCCGGATCTATCGCCGGCGCGCCGGTGAGGCCTGGCAGCCGATCATGGGCGGATTGCCCGACCCGCTTCCCGCGATGCCCTACTGCCTGATCGCTGTGGACGGGCGCCTGGTCGCGGGGCTTCGCAACGGGGACATCTGGCAGAGCGGCGATCGGGGCGCCAGCTGGCACCCGTGCCCGCTCACCGGCGAGCCGCCGGCGCAGTTGCTCGCGCTCGCGGCCGCCGGCGGAAGCTGAAGATGAACGACGAATCGCTCTGGCCGCGGCTCGCCGGGCTCCGGCTCGCGGTCGAGGGGTGCGAGTACGAGCGCCTGCACGCCGTCCTTGCGAACGAGTTCGAGCGCATCACGACGCACGTGCGGCTCGTCGGCGCCGGCGTTGACGGGCTGGGCGAGGACGTCTCCGTGTTCCGCGAGGACGGCACCGCGCTGCACGAGACCCGACCGGCGCTGCCGCTCGAGGGAGAATGGACGCTGGCCGGCTTCTGTGAGCATCTCGCGAGGCTCGAGCTGTGGTCGAAGCCGCCGGAGTGGCACGGGGCGCTGCGCTATCGCCAGTGGGCGTTCGAGTCCGCGGCGCTCGACCTCGCGCTGCGGCAGGCCGGTCTCTCGCTGCACGATGTGCTCGGGCTGGAGCCGCAGCCGGTGCGCTTCGTCAACTCGCTCGGCCTCGGCAACGAGCCTTCGATCGAGCCGCTGCGCCGGCGGCTCGCTCGCTCTCCGGGCGTGCGCTTCAAGATCGACGCGGAGGCGATCTGGCCACCGGCGCTCGTCGACGAGGTCGCGGCGACGGGCGCGATCGACACGATCGACTTCAAGGGCCAGTACGGCCTCGAGGTCAAGGATCCCGAGGCCCTCGGTGCGCTGTACGACCGCGTTCTCCCGGCGTTTCCGGACGCCTATCTGGAGGACCCGCACGACCTGCCCGAGATCAGCCAGCGCCTGGGCGATCACCTCGAGCGCGTCTCCTACGACGCGCCGATCCGGCCGACGACATCGGCGGGACGCCGCTCGCCGGACGCGCGGTCAACGTCAAGCCCTCGCGCATCGGCAGCCTGCGGGAACTGTTCGAGGTTTACGCGCGCTGTGCCCGGGACCACCGGCCGATGTACGGAGGCGGGATGGGCGAGCTGGGTGTGGGCCGCGGGCAGATCGAGCTGCTCGCGTCGTTGTTCCACGCCGATGCGCCCAACGACGTGGCGCCGAGCGCCTACAACGAGGATGACCCTCCGGGCGAACTACCGGCCAGCCCGCTGACGCTGCGACCCGACGGCAGCGGCTTCCGCTGGAAGGCATAGACGGTTCCTGCTCGGCCGGCGATGGCGGTCGAGACCGTACTGCGGTTCGTGAGCCGACACGCGCGGGCGTGCGTTGGAGGCTCGTACACTCGGCCGGCGCGCGCGCGTACGTGGATCGGCGTGTTCGCCGCGGCGGCGATCGTGACAGCCTGCGGCGGATCAGCGACTGCCACCAAACGGGTCAGCACGCTGTAACCAACTCATCGCTTGCGGGCATCCATCTCCGTGACTCCCGACCGACCGTCGAGGCGCGAAAAGGCGCGGGACACATGGTCGCGCATGCCTCGGTAGGCGACGTGACGGTCGCCTACCCCACGGCCGGGCTCACCGTCTTCTTCGGCCACGGCCTGTTCAGCCACGATCACCCGGGTGTCTACTGGGTCAAGACGACGCTCGTCGTGCGAACGGCGTGACGAAACTCGCCCGCAGCCCAGGGGAAGCCCTGCTCGGGTAGCAGCGGGCTTTCTCGGGGCGAGGCTCGGCGGGCTCGGGCCTGGTCACGTTCACCGGAAGGCCGCTCAGTCAAGTTCTTCGGCGAGGCCGATGAGGAGTCCTTCTGGTCCCCGGATGTAGCAGAGCCGATAGACGTCCTCATACTGGACGACTTCGCTGCTGACGAGCTCCGCGCCATGCTTGCGGAGCCGGGTGAGCGTCTCGTCGATGTCGTCCACGGCGAACATGACGCGCAGATAGCCGAGCGCGTTCACCGGTGCGTTCCGGTGATCGGCGACCACAGGCGGCTCGAGAAATCGTGAGAGCTCGAGCCGGCCGTGGCCGTCGGGCGTGCGCATCATGGCAATCTCGACGCGCTGATCGCCGAGTCCAGTGACGCGCCCTGCCCACTCTCCCTCGACCGTGCCTTGCCCTTCGAGCTCGAGGCCGAGCTCGCGAAAGAAGTCGATCGTCGCCGGAAGGTCAGCGACGACAATCCCGACGTTATCCATCCGTTTTAGTCCCATGTTCAGTCCTCGATGAATTCCCGGTGGATACGTTCAGGGCAGCGTGTCATCTGAGCGCGCCAGGCCGGCCTGGAGATCACAGATGATCGAGCCGAGAAGGCCCGAGGCGAGCAACCCCGGCCCGAGAGGGCCAGACGCATTCTCGCCGACGGGTGGCAGTTTTCGCAGAGCCTCTCTCGTGGCCAGGGACAGATGGCGTAGCTGCCAACAGATTTCCTCGTCCACAGCCTCTGGCCGACCCGGGGCGGCCAGGCCAGCCGCCTTGGCGGCGTACGCTGCGGCACCGAGGGCGTGCGCGGCCATGTGTGGGATGGCTGCGGCCTGCCCGGCCGCCCTGGCGACGGCCACCGCCGCGGGAGCACTCACCTCACGAGCCGCGGCACCGCTGATGAAGCGGCGGCGGATCTCTTCCGCAATACTGAGCTCGCCACGGGCAAAGGCGCGCAGGCGAGCGATGGCGTCTCGCGGGCGGGTATCGCCCGGAGCCTCCGCCTCGAATAACCCCAGTACGCGCTCTACACAGTCAGCCGCCCACGCCGCGACGATTCGCCGGTCGGCTTCGGTAAGCGCCTGGGGAGACCGGTGCCTGCCTGGATGAGTTGTCATGCCACGTCGTTTCGAGTGCGGTCACGAACCCCGAAATGGCGCGGGTGAGTTCCCGGG
>JBKPMQ010000198.1:0-4328 GCA_046732235.1 Actinomycetota bacterium | reverse complement strand
GGGCCACCATCGTGCTCGGCGGCGCCGCCAACGCCGGAACGACATACCGGTCGATCGTCGACATCCGGATGTACGCCGCCGGTGCAACGCGGGGCAAGGTGCTGCAGCTGTGGGTGGCGACCGTCTCCTCCGGGGGGCGCTACCAGCTCGTCGTCAAGCCCCGCATCGACCCGGGAAGCTACGTCGCGCAGGCCAGCCAGTCGTACGGCGGCGGAACCGGGGTCATCCGGTCGGCAACCGTCCCGTTCTCGGTGCCGCAGGCGTCTCCCGGCGCCCCCGACAAGCATGGCAAGCTCCTGATCTCGGCACCGACGCCGGGCGCCGCGATCTCCGATCCGGGCTTCCAGGTCACGGGCACCGACGACCCGAATCCCGTCGCGGGTGTCGGGTACGTGCAGGTCTTCGCCTTCGCCGGCACCGATCTGCGCGCACGCCGCGTGTGGGCGAGCCGGCCGCAGCAGCTCGCGGCGGATGGGAGCTGGGCCGTCGGCTTCGACTCGACGCTTCCGTCCGGCCCCTACACCCTGCTGGTGAAGGAAACCGGGGCCGACGGATTCGTGACCGGGCTGTCGCGGACCGTCGGGTTCGTCTGGAGCGGCTGAACGCCCCTCAGCCCGCCGGCTGGCCGATCTCCCAAAGCGCCGCGGCATCCACGCGGCGGCCTAGATACCGGCCAGGGTGGCGGTCTCATCCTCCGCCAGCACGCGGTGCACGGCCTGCACGGCGGTCGCGCCCTCGCCGACCGCGGCGGCGACACGCTTGACCGAGCCGGAGCGGACGTCGCCGGCCGCGAAGATGCGGGGGACGCTCGTCTCCATCGGGAACGGCGGCCGTTGCAGCGGCCACCCGCCGGCGATGTCGGCCCCGGTCAGGAGGAAGCCGTTGCGGTCGCGCGACAGCTCGTTCGGCAGCCACTCGGTCAGCGGGCGCGCGCCGATCAGCACGAAGAGCGCGTCGGCCGGGACGGTCTCGTCGTTGCCGGTCGCGATGTCTCGCAGAACGAGTCGCTCGAGGTGCGCGCTGCCACCGCCGCCGACGACCTCCGTCGCCGTCCGCACGGCGACCTTCGGCGCCGCCACGACGGCCTGCAGCAGGTAGTACGACATGCCCGCCGCGAGCGAGCGCGACCGGATCAGGATGGTGACGTGCCGGGCGTAGCGGGCCAGGTGCAGGGCCGCCTGCCCGGCGGAGTTCCCACCGCCCACGACGAAGACCTCCTTGCCCGCCAGTGTGGGCGCCTCGGAAACCGGGCCGCCGTAGAAGACGCCCGCGCCGATCAGCTCGTCCAGCTCCGGGATCTCCAGCCGCCGGTAGCTGGCGCCGGTCGCGAGGATCACCACCCGGGCGTGGATCGTGCGGCCGTCCGCCAGCTCGAGCGCGAAACCGTCGTCCGACCGCGCGAGCGCGGTCGCCTGGTGCATGAAGACGAAGTTCGCGCCCAGCGCGGCGGCCTGGTCGTAGGCCTGTTCCGCCAGCCGGCTCCCGCTCACCCCGCGCGCGAAGCCGAGGTAGTTGCGGATGAGCGAGCTCGACCGTGCCTGCCCGCCGATGCCGGCCGCGTCCACGACGACGACCCTCAGCCCTTCCGACGCGCCGTAGACGGCTGCCGACAGTCCGGCGGGCCCCGACCCGACGATGAGCAGGTCGAACGTTCGCTCTTCGAGGATGTCAGGCGCGCCTGCCGCGATCGCGATCTCGGCGTTCGACGGATCGCTCAGGGCGCGTCCGTCCGGCAGCACCATGAGCGGGAGCCGCGCGTCCGGCCCGGCCCGCGCGATCAGCTCGCGGCCCTGCTCCGAGTCGGCGAGGGAGAACCGGTGCGGGACGGCGCAGTTCTCGAACACCGCCCGCAGCTCGTACGCCCGCCCCGACCACTCCTGGCCGACGATGTGGACGGTGTGGGGCACCAGCCGGCGCTCGCGTGCCCACTCGAGCAGGAAGCTCGAGATGCCCTCGTGGAACACCTCGTCCGGCGGCGGCCCGGGCTCGAGCAGGAAGTGATCGATGCGGCCGAGCGCCATCGCCCCGCGGATGGTTGCCGCCTCGATCGGATCGGTCCAGACCATCGGGGAGATGAGCAGCGCCCGCTTCGCCTGGGGATGCTCCCTGCGCGCATGGTCGAACAGGCCGCCGTCCGCGCCGTTGAGCGCCGCCGGGCCGGCCAGCACGAGTGCGACGTCGGCCCCCTCCGCCGCCAGCCGGTCGAGCAGCTCCCCGGCGTCGTCCGGCGTGCGGGCCGGCTCGATCCGGTAGTGGCGCGCGTAGCGCTCGGCGAGCTGGCTCTGGAGGCGCTCGAAGGCATCCGCCTCCTCGCCGCCGGTCGCGATGATGACGGGTAGGGCCATACCCGAGCCTACTCGATCAGAGCATCAGCGGGCCGCTAGCCGACGGCTCGTGTGACGGTCGGCTTCGCGGGCGTCTTCGGCGCGCGTACCAGCCGACCAGTGGCGGCCCAGCCGATAGCCCACCAGAGGACGATCAAGCCGAACGCGATGTCCCACGCGGCAAGTATGAGCTGCTGTCCGAGGGAGAAGGCGGTCACGGCGCCCGCGGACGCGGTGTTTCGAAGCGCGGCCGTCGCGAGCGCCTGCTGGGTGCCGACGCCGCCGGGTGTGAGCGCGAACGTCGAAGCGACGGCGTTCACGGCAACAATGAGCAGGACGTTCTCGACCGATGTGGGCACCCCGTAGGCGCGCATAAAGGCCGCCGTCACGCCGACCCGTGCCGCGTAGGACACAGTTCCACCGCGAGCACCTGTGAGGCGTACGTGTGAGGAGTCGTGATTATCGCGGCGCCTTCCTTGGCTTCGGGCCAGGTGCCATGAAACCGCCTGACCGTGGCCCACGCAACGAGCGCGATCGCGACCTCGGCCATGAGCGCGAGCGCCGCATGATCCGTGAGCGAGCCGAGCGGCAGCGAGAACAGTCCGGGTCTAAAGACGACGAGACCGGCGCAGATCAATGCGCCGGCGCCGAGAAAGAAGGCGCTCTGGGCCACACTCGCTCCGACCAGCCCAGGGGCGGTCGACCTCCGTATCTGCGCCCGCCATAGGCCCAACATCGCGACGGTCCCCGCCTGTGCCGGCAGTATCGCGTTGAGGCCGATTCCCCCGCCGTAGGCTCTCAGGACGAGTCTGTATGAGATGCCGGAATCCGGGTAGGCGCGACGAAGGATGTTGCGCCAGGCCAGTGCGTTCAGGAGCGTCCGCAGGAATCGAGCGTCAGAGCGAGCAGGAGAATCGGAAGCGAGATCGACCTCAGCTGGTCGAGCACCTCTCGCAGCCACGCGGCAAACATCACGATCCCACGGATCCTTCCCCTCGGGACGACGACCGGTCGTCGCTGGTGACGGGTCGGCGGGCTACCTGGGAGCGTCGTGGAGCACCGCAGCCATGTGGCGGGCATATCCCGAGCCCACGTACTAGCATGCTGACTGGAGCGCAAACTCGTCTCCGGGCGACCGGACGAGCATTCGTCGAGTACCCTTCGCGGGAGAGTCCTGCCACGCGCCTCGCCGAGGCTCGGATCGTACGCAGGGCCTCTGGCCCCGGAAGGGGGCGCGACCATGAGCCAACGGGATATCCGCGAGGTTTTGGCACAGGAGCTCGCGGCGACGGCGGCGTGGAGGCGTGACTCGGCGGCGGCGCATCCCGAGCAGCAGCAGGGCACCATCAGTGCATCGGCGCTCGACCGGCTGGCGGACGGCATCCGATCGCTGCCTCCCGACGATTGGCGGCTCCGCGCGCTCGCCCGGATGAACCGCGATCCCGACTTCTTCCTGATCGGGGGCGAAGGCGTCCGTGAGCTCATCGACCGGTACGGCATCGAAAGCACCAGTGCACCGGACCCGGAATCGGCGGCCAACGCCTTCCTCGAGCGGTTGATCGACGCGTCGCACAGCGATGAGGCCGATGCTGAGCGCCGCCGGATGCCGCCAGGGGGCGGCTGATCGGTGACCAGCTTGGCCCTACGCGTCGTCGACCCCGAGCGCGCGGTGCCGCTTCCGGGCCGCGTCGCCGAGGCCGCCTTCGGCCCGGTAGCGGGCCCGGGTATGGGTGCCGTCGCAGAACGGGCGCAGTCGCGAGCGGCCGCAGCGGCAGAGCGCCACGGTGCGCCTGCCGACGTCGATCTCGCGCCCGTCGACGTCGACCAGCGCGAACGGGCCCCGCACGATCAGCGGGCCGTCGGGATAGGGCGTGATGACCGCGCGCTCATCCATGCACTCGCACGTACCCGTCCGGCGCCGGCGCCATGCCGACCGCCGCCTCGGTGACGTCCGCCGCACGCGCCGCGATCGCCGCCGGCCCCTGCGTGCGGGCAAGCGTCCGC
>JBKPMQ010000197.1:0-12017 GCA_046732235.1 Actinomycetota bacterium | reverse complement strand
AGCCAGGCCCGCGCGGCGTCGAGCGCGTCGGCGTAGTCGTCGACGGCGGCGCCGCCCCGGCACGGCGCGCTGCACGTCCCGATGACGCCGGCCAGGCAGGACCCGTCGTCCACCGGCAGCGCCGGGCGGCACACCCGCAGGCCGAAGGTCTCCCGCACGGACGCGGCGACCGCCTCCGCCTGCCCCCGCGAGCGCAGGGGCCCCGTTGTGACGTCGCCAGGGTCGCCGGGCCGGGCCGAGATCCGCAGTCGCGGCACTGCCTCGGAGAGGGTGAGGACGAGATAGCAGGCCCGGTCGGGGTCGGCGCCGCGCGTGTTCGCCGGCGGGCGCAGCCGGTCGATGAGCTCGAGCTCGAGCAGAGCCGCCTCGAACTCGGAGCCCAACGGACGCGTCTCGACCCGCGCCGCAGCCTCGACGGCCCGCTCGACCTGGGCGCGCAGCGCCCGGCCCGAGAAGTACGACCGCACCCGCGCGCGCAGGTCGGTCGCCTTGCCGACGTAGAGGACGCGGTCGGTCGCGTCGCGGAAGAGGTAGACGCCGGGCCCCGTCGGCACGCCGGACGCCAGGGCGCGGCGGCCCGAGGCGCGCCGCCGCGCGGGCGCGCACAGGCCGATCACCTCGCCGACCGTCGCCGCGCCCCGCTCCTGGGCGAGGCCGAGCAGCTGCAGCAGCACCTCGGCGGTGGCCTCGGCATCGGGCAGCGCCCGGTGGCACGGGCGCACCTCCGTGTCGAACCGCTCCGCGAGGGTCGCCAGCGCCATGCGCGGCAGCCGGTCGCCGATCAGGCGCCGGGCAAGGGCAACCGTGTCGATGACGGGTGCTGCCAGCCGCCCGCCGCGCAGCCGGCGCAGCTCGGCGTCGACGAACCCGACGTCGAAGCGGGCGTTGTGGGCGACCAGCACCGCCCCCGCGCTGAAGCGCAGGAACTCGGCCATGACGCTCTCGATGCGGGGCCGGCCGCGCACGTGTGCGGGCGAGATGCCGGTAAGGGCCGTGATCGCCGGCGGGATCGGGACGCCCGGGTCGACCAGGCGCTCGAGCCGCCCGACGGGCTCGAGGCCCGAGAGGCGCACAGCCCCGACCTCGACGATGCGCGACTCGCCGGGGCGGGTGCCGGTCGTCTCGAGGTCGAACACGACGTAGTCGGCGCGCTCGAGCGGCGCGTCGAGGAGCGAGCCCGACGCGTCCTCCCACTCCGCCAGGACGACCTCGTCCCCCGAGCGCCACGCGAAGCGGGCGTCGGCCCTGACGACCTCGTCGACGAGCTGGCGCATGAGCGCTGCGGGCGCGCTGCGAAGCGCGAACAGGCACGTGGCCGCGTCGGCCATCGAGACGGGGCGGCCCGCCTCGGCGAGGCGTTCGTGGAGGCGGTCGCCGCCGTCGAGGGTGAGCTGGGCGCTGGTCGCTCGCATACGAACACATGTTCGCATACGACGCGGACGGTTTAGGCTCTGGGGCGTGTTAAGGATCTACGCCAGCATGCCGCTGCGCGGGGCGGCCGGCGCGGCCGGGCGCGACATCCTGCGGGGCGCCGAGCTCGCCCTCGATCGCGCCGGGACGGCCGGCGTCGAGCTGGTTGCCCTCGACTCCTCGGGACGCGACCGCGACGGGCGCGCAGCAGCCAACGCCCGAACCGCCGCGGAGGACGCCGCCGCCGTCGCCTATCTGGGCGACTTCCACTCGTCCCAGGTCATGCAGACGGCGCCGATCCTGGCGGAGGCCGGCCTCCTGGGAGTGACGCCGTCGGCAACGTATTCGGGGCTCGGCGGCCCGACACTCGTCCGCCTGATGCCCGACGACGGCGCGCTCGCGCGCGGAATCGCGGACTGGGCGGCGCGGGCGGGCATCGCGCGCGCCCTGGTCGTCCACGACCACGACGACGGCTACGGCGTCCCCGTCGGCGGGATGTGTGCACGGGCGCTGCACGCCGCCGGCGTGGACGTGCGCGCCCTGCCCATGTGGGATGACGCCGGGGCGATCGCCGGCGACGTCGCCGGCGCGGACGCCGTGCTCTACGTCGGCGTCGCCGGCTCCGGGACCCCGGGCCTCTGGCGCGACCTGCATCGTCTCGACGACCGGTTGTGGCTGCTCGGGACGGACGGCCTGGCGGTCGACCGGTTCGCGCGGGAGCTCGATGCGGGCACCGCCGTGCGCACGCGGCTCTTTACGGCTCAACGAGGGCCGTGGGGCTTCTACGGCTACGAGGCTGCGGCGCTGATCCTCGATGCCGTTGCGGCAGTGCACGGGGATCGCCGAAGCGTGGTCGAGGTCGCCCGGCGCACGCGCGACCGCGATTCCGCCCTCGGCCGCTATTCCATCGACGAGGACGGCCTCACCACGGCCCCGGCCGACGGCCGGCTCGCCGTCGTCGGCGGCGAAATCGTCTGGGAGCGCGCAGGTTAAGAACGTACGCCGGGCCGCCCTCGGCCCAGGGGCGGCCCGGCGCGCAGGTTCCTACTGCTTGACAGCAGCCTTCAGCTGGCTGCCGGCGGAGAACTTCGGCACCTTGCTGGCCGGGATGGTGACTTTCTGGCCAGGGTTGCGCGGGTTCACGCCGGTGCGCGCCTTTCGCGCCTGCACGCTGAACTTCCCAAAACCGGTGAAGGTGACCTCGTCGCCCTTCTTGAGGGCGTCCTTCACGGAATCGAGCACCGCGTCGAGCGCCGCGCCGGCGTCCTTCTTGGACAGACCGGACTTGGTCGCAACGGCGTCGATAAAGTCGCTCTTGGTCACGTGTCCTCCTGGGTCGTTGGTCCGGGAACCTGTGAAGCGGCCACACCCTATCACCACAGTCGGACGGCCACAATTGGCCTAACTGAGCCAGATTCAGGCCGTTTGCGGGGTCGGCGTGAGGCCGAGTGACTCGACCGTGTAGAGGGCGGCGTACGGGACGCCTTCGGCAAGGATCGCCTCGGCACCCCCCTCCTGACGGTCAACCACACAAATTGCAGCACAAACGTCGAGATTTCCGGCTCTGAGAGCCGTAATTGCGGAGAGGAGCGCACCCCCCGAGGTGACCACGTCCTCGATCACGCAGACGGGCGTTTCCGGGGCCCAGACGCCCTCCAGGCGGTTGCCGGTGCCGTATTCCTTTGTGTCCTTCCGCACGATCAGGAACGGAAGCCCGGTCTCGATCGAGGTCGCCGCCGCGAGCGGCACCGCGCCAAGCTCGGGACCGGCCAGGAGCGTCGCCTGGGGCGCATGGCTGCGCACCATCTGCGCCAGCTCGCGGCCGAGGCCGGCGAGCAGCTCGGGCTCGGTCTCGAAGCGATACTTGTCGAGGTAGTAGCGGCTGCGCCGGCCGGAGCGGAGGACGAAGTCGCCCTCGAGATATGCCCGCTCCACCAGCTTACGGCCGAGCTCGGCCCGGCCGGGCGACGTCACCCGGCCTCCGCCAGCAGCTCGCGCGCGATCGGGAGCAGGCGGTCGGCGTCCGGCGCGCCCGTCGCCAGGGAGAGCATGGAGCCGTCGTCGAAGTAGAGGTCGACGCGGGTGCGGTTGCGGGCGCTGCGGCGGCGATAGAAGATCGTGCCCGCGAAGGAGCCGGCGCCGATCAGCGCGCCGATCAGGATGCGGCGCTTAGGCATCGCCGCCCTCCGTGGCCTTCGCCGGCCCCGCCGGAGCCCCGTCGTCCCCGAGCTGGCGCAGGAGGGTCTTCAGGTCGTAGAACACGAGCCCCACCGTCGGGTCGGCTCCCGTGGTCGCGACCGCCATGCGCTCGCCGTCGAGCACCACGAACACGCTGCCGTCCGGGGTCGCCGCCTGGAGCTGGGAGAGGGCGTCGCGCCCGAGGTCCCCGCGCACGCCGTCCGCCCCCGCGACCAGGTCGCGCGCGAGCCCGCCGAGGCGGCCGGCACGCTCCGAGTCGACCGTGGAGGCCGTCACCGAGCCGTCGCGGTTCGCCACCATGATCACCTCGATCTGGGTAGAGAGGCTGCGAAGCTCGTCGATCGCGGCGGCTGCGTCCATTCCGGTTGAACCTAGCACATGCCGATATTCTCACCGCCGATGGCGACCAACACCCCCAGAATGGTGCTGCATCCGCTCCGAACCGCGGCCGAGCTGGGACATCCCGTCGTCTCGAAATACCTGCGCGACCGGGGCCCGCACCTAGCCGCGATGGTCGCCTACTACGCCCTGCTCTCGCTGGTGCCGTTCCTGTTCCTGACGGTGTCGCTGCTCGGATTCGCCGGGCGCGTGTCGCCGAGCTCGTACCTGATCCGCGAACTGGCCCACATCCTGCCCGGCCAGTCGGCGCGCGACCTGCTCGGCACCGTGCGGGCGATCCAGCGCGACGCGGGCACCCTCGGGGCGATCGGCGTGTTCGGCCTCGTGTGGGGCACGCTCGGGTTCTACTCCGCGCTCGAATCCGCGCTGAACATCGTCTTCGGCGTCCAGAACCGCGCGTTCCTGCACCAGAAGTGGGTCACGTTCGTGCTCGTGACCATCTCGCTGCTCGTGCTGTTCACATCGCTCATGGTGACGACGGCGGCGACCGGCTGGTACCACCGCCACGCGGCGCATCTCGTCGACCTCAACCTGATCCCGTTCGTCGCCACGCTGGCCGCGACGACGGTGGGCATCTTCCTGTTCCTGATCGCCGTCTACAAGTTCCTGACCAACGTCCAGCTGGGGCTCGGGGACGTGTGGCCGGGCGCGCTGGTCGGGACGGTGCTCTTCCAGGGACTGTTCTCGGTGCTCTCGCTCTACCTGCGCTTCTCCGACCAGCTGCTGACCCTGCGGGCATTCGGCGGCCTGGTGCTGCTGCTGGTGTGGCTCTATCTGATGGCGAACATCATCGTGCTCGGGGCCGAGATCAACTGGTGGCACTGGTCGCGGCGGCAGCCGACCGAACCGGAGCTCGAGGGGCTCGCGTAACGTGCCACGGAGAGCCGGCCTGGGTGGGGTCTGACCCCGGGTGGTGGCTGGCCGTGGATCCCAACATTGCTCCATCTAAAGCCGAGACAGGACAGAACCCGCCCTACCCCTATGCCCGCGTCCACAACGCCCCGGAGCTGTAGCGGCGCAGCCCGATCCGGAACGTCGTCACCGCCGCCAGGGCGAAGAACGCGGCGGCGCCGACCGCGCCGAGCGCGACCGGCCATCGGAAGCTCGAGACGAGGCTCGTCGGCAGCCCGGTCACGAAGGCCGCGGGTACGGCGGTGAAGAGGAACAGCTTGGTGAGCCCGCCGAACACGTCGATCGGGTAGGACGCGAAGATCAGGATCGCCTGGAAGCCCAGGTCGGCCTGCTCGCCGCGGCCGCCGACGAACAGCGTCACCGACCCGAGCGCGACCAGGAACCCGACCAGCACGACCGTCCCGCATACCGCGCCGAAGACGAACACGGCCGCCCGCTCCGGCGTCGGGTCGCCGGCGACCACGAAGAGCACCGGCCCGAACGCGAGGTCGCCCAGGAGCGCCGTGTCGACCCGCCGGGTGAGCAGGTGGGTGAGCGGGTTCGTCGGCAGCGCGAGCGCCGCGTCGAGCGACCCGCCCGCGATCAGCTCGCCAAGGCGGCGCGAGTTCGAGAGCAGGCCGAGCCCCGTGCCGCTCACGGTGGTCAGGACCGCGAAGAGGAGCAGCACCTTGTGCGTGTCCCAGCCCCGCAGGTTCCCGACCTCGCGGAAGAAGAGCACCCAGAAGATCACCCAGGCCAGGTCGTTCGCGGCCATGATCCCCACCTGGAACCAGAAGCCGCGCCGGTTCGACCACGCCTCCAGGAACGCGGTGCGCAGCGTCGCGAGCGCGACGGTCATCCGCCGACCACCTCCAATCGCCGCTCCCCCGCCCGGAACACGCCGGCCGCGCAGGCGAGCAGGGCCACGAGCCAGGCCGCCTGCACGAGCAGGAGCCACGGCTCGACGTGCCCCGAGGCCAGCCGCGCCGGCACGTACGCCATCGAGGCGAACGGGAGCGCCTTGGCGACGTCCGCGAGGCCCGTGGGCAGGAACTCGAGCGGCAGCAGCATCCCGCCGAGCAGGAACACGAGCTTCTGGTACAGGAACCATGTCGAGCGGGCGTCCCTGAGCCAGAACGCCGCACCGGCGAAGGCGTGCTGCGCGGCCAGGTTGCAGCCGACCGCCAGGAAGCTCGCCGGCAGGAAGAGCGCGATCCCGGCGGCGCTCGGCGGCGGCCCGACGTAGAGCCACACGATCACGAACCCGACGGCGAGCGAGCAGACCATCCGTACGAGGGCCTCCCCCAGCTCGGCCGCCAGGCGCAGCCCCACCACCGAGGCCGGCCGCAGCATCTCGGTGACGATCGCGCCGGACGAGATGTCCCAGCCGATGCTCTCGATCATGCGCGGCTTCGTCGCGATCACCGACCCCTCCGCCGCGGCGACGTACCAGAGCAGCGAGCGCGCGTCATAGCCGGAGATCGAGCCGCCGTTCGCGCGCGCCGCCGCCGACCACAGGGCCGAGAAGATCACGAGGATGATGGCGTAGAACGCCACCCGGACGGCCAGCTCGCCGCGCTGGTGCAGCGCACGCCGGACCGAGATGTGCACCTGGGCGACGAGCGCGTTCACGTCCGCCCTCCGTAGATCTCGGAGATCACCTGCTCGAGCGGCGGATCGACCACGGAGATGTCGGCGATGGGGTAGGCGTCGAGCAGCTCGTCGAGCACCTCCCGCACGGACAGCCGGCGGGTGTCCACCACGAGCCCGTACACGGTGTCGGACTCGGGCGTCACCTGTACGCCGTCGATGGCGATCGCGCCGGGCGCCTCCTCGAAGCGCACCTCGAGCAGCTTCGTCTGCAGGAGCGAGCGGCGCATCCGCGCCACCTGGTCGTCGTAGATGATCGTGCCGTGGTTGATGACGACGACGCGGTCGGCCACATGCTCGATGTCGGCTACGTCGTGGGAGGTGAGGAAGACGGTGGTGCCGTGCTCCTCGTTCAGGCGCACGACCATCTCGCGGAAGCGCTGCTTCGCGATCAGGTCGAGGCCGATCGTGGGCTCGTCGAGGAAGAGCACCTCCGGCCCGTGGAGGACGGTCGCCGCCAGCTCGCAGCGCATCCGCTGGCCGAGCGAGAGCGAGCGCACCGGCTGATCGATGAGGTCGGTCGCGTCGAGCAGGTCGGCGAGCTCGCCGGTGCGGCGGCGGGCCTCGTCGTGGTCGAGCCGGTAGATCCGCGCCAGCAGGTGCAGCGTCTGCCGGGTCGTGAGCTCGAACCAGAGCTGCGAGCGCTGCCCGAAGAGCGTGCCGATGCGCCGCGCCAGCTCCCGCCGCTGCGTCCACGGCACCAGCCCGAGCACGGTCGCCTCGCCGCTGCTCGGGTGGAGGATGCCGGTGAGCATCTTGATCGACGTCGACTTGCCGGCGCCGTTCGGGCCGATGTACGCCAGCCGCTCGCCGCGCTCCACGTCGAAGGTGATGTCGTGCACGGCCTGCACGCGGCGGCGGTCGCGGCCGCGGCCGGCGGAGAAGTCCTTGGAGAGCTGGTGGGTGGTGATGGCAAGCATTGGTTCGGTCCAACAAAAAGCCCCGGTGGGGTCCCGGGGCGGCGGCGGTGCAGATGATGCGGAATCGATCTAGTGCGCGCGACGCCCCGGCCCGGCGTGGTCCGCCGGCCCCATGACCTTCGTCGAATCGGGGCGATACGTCATTCCGACCACCATAGCCGCGATCCGGCCGGCGGCGCAACGTGAATAAAAGGGGTCTGACCCCGTTTATGCAGGCAGCTGGCGGAGGAGCGCCGCCGCGGCGCGGGCGCGGTGGGACATCGCGTCCTTCTCCTCGGGCGCCATCTCGGCCACCGTGCGCGTCTCGCCGTCCGGCACGAAGGCCGGGTCGTAGCCGAAGCCGCCGCTCCCGCGCGGCGCGGGCGCCAGCGTGCCGGTCAGCTCACCGCGCCCGTGGAGCTCCTCGCCGCCGGGGGCGATCGCGACGAGCTCGGCGATGTAGCGCACACGGCGGTCGTCCCGGCCCTCCAGCGCCGCGAGCAGCTTCGCCAGGTTCTGCTCGTCCGTCGCCTCCTCCCCGGCGTAGCGGGCCGAGCGCACGCCGGGGACGCCGCCGAGGGCGGCCGCCTCGATGCCGGAGTCGTCGGCCAGCACCCAGTCGCTGCCCCCGACGGCCGCGTGCACGTGCCGGGCCTTCAGCAGCGCGTTCTCCACGAACGTCTCCCCCGTCTCCGCCGGCAGCCCGCCGCCGAACGGCTGGACGTCCCAGCCCGGCAGCACCCGCGCCAGCTCGCGGGCCTTGTGGGCGTTCGCGGACGCGAGCACGATCCGGCGGCGGCTCACGCGTCCTGCAGCGCCCGAGCCTGCGCGCGCCCGATCATCTCGATGCCGCCCGCCGCCAGCTCGAGCAGGCTGTCGAGCGACGCGCGCCCGAACGGCGTCCGCTCGGCCGTCGCCTGCACCTCGATCAGCTCGCCCGAGCCGGTCATGACGACGTTCATGTCCACCTCGGCGCGGCTGTCCTCGGCGTACGGCAGGTCGAGCATCGGTTCGCCGTCCACGATCCCGACCGATACGGCTGCGACGGAGTCGCGCAGCGGCACGCGCGCGAGCAGGCCGTTCCCGACGAGCCGCGAGAGCGCCAGATGCAGAGCCACGTAGCCGCCGCAGATGGCCGCGCAGCGGGTGCCGCCGTCGGCCTGGATGACGTCGCAGTCGATCCACGCCGTGCGCTCGCCGAGCTGCTTGAAGTCGACCACGGAGCGCAGAGAGCGGCCCACCAGACGCTGGATCTCGACCGTCCGCCCGTCTACGCGGCCGCGGCTCGCGTCGCGCGACTTCCGCTCCGACGTCGACCCCGGCAGCATGCCGTACTCGGACGTGACCCAGCCGGTGCCGCGCCCGCGCATCCAGGGCGGCACCGACTCCTCGATCATCGCGGTGCAGATGAGCCGCGTCGACCCGATCCGAAAGAGCGCCGAGCCGGATGCCGACGGGATGAAGTCGAGCTCGATCTCGACCGGCCGCAGCTCGTCGGCCGCGCGGCCGTCGCCGCGGCTCATGCGGCCACCCGCAGGGTGTCCGCGTCCACCCGCTCGACCGCGGTCAGCGGCAGCTGCAGGAACCGGCCGGCCACCTCGCGGAACGCCCCCGGGTCGCCGGTGCAGAGGAAGCGATAGTCGCCCTCACGGCCGGGATCGTTGCCGACGCCGCGGCGCGCGATCGTCTCGGCCACCTCGCGGGCGATCTCCTCGGCCGAGGTGATCAGCGCGACGCCGCGGCCGAAGATGCGCTGCAGCATCTGCCGGATCAGCGGGTAGTGGGTGCAGCCGAGGATGACCGTGTCGGCACCGGCCAGCTTGAGCGGCGCCGCGTAGGTCTTGGCCGCCTCGTGCAGCTCATGGCCGTGGGTGTCGCCGCCCTGGATCAGGGGCACGAGCTCCGGGCAGGCCACCTGCGTCACCTCGATGCCGGCGTCGAGCGCGTGCACCGCCGCCGGGTAGCGGCCGCTCGTCACGGTCGCCTGGGTCGCCATCACGCCGACGCGGCGGTTGCGGGTCACCTGCACGGCCGCGCGCGCCTCGGGCGTGATGACGCCGATCAGCGGGACGGCGAACTCGCGCTGCAGCTCGGGAAGGGCCGCCGACGTGGCCGCGTTGCACGCCACCACGACGAGCTTCGTGTCGAGCGCCGCCAGGTGAGTGGCGATCTCGTGGGCGAACCGGCGGATCGTCGCCGCGGGCTTCGGGCCGTACGGAAACCGGTCGGGCGAGGAGTCGCCGAAATAGACGAAGTCCTCGTGCGGGAGCGTGACCAGGCACTCATGCAACACCGTCAGGCCGCCGACGCCGGAGTCGAACATCCCGATCGGGCGCGGATCCATGGGCGCATACTACGGGTGCAGGCCGACGGCGGCGCCCCGATACAATCGCCCGCCAGATGGTCGATCTGATCCCCCGCGACGTCCTGTTCGGCAACCCGGAGCGCATGGCCCCGGCGGTATCGCCCGACGGGGCCCGGCTGGCCCACGTCGCGCCGGCAGACGGCATCCTGAACGTCTGGGTCGGGCCGCTCGGCGGCGAGGGCGCGAAGCAGGTCTCGAACGACCGCGAGCGGGGGGTGCGCGCCTTCACCTGGTGCATGGACAACCGCCACATCGTCTACCCGCAGGACACCGGCGGGGACGAGAACTGGCACGTCCACCTGGTCGACCCGGACGCGGGCACCGACGTCGACGTGACGCCCTTCGACGGCGTGCAGGCGCGCATCATGGCGGCCGACCGCGAGCAGCCGCACCTGATCCTGATCGGCCTCAACCGCGACAACCCGGAGCTCCACGACGCCTACATGCTCGACGTCCGCGACGGGTCGCTCGAGCTCGTTGCGAAGAACCCGGGCTTCGTGAGCTGGCTCGTCGACCGGCAGCTGCGGATCCGCGGCGGGATCGTCTTCCTGCCCGACGGCGGCGCCGAGATCCGGGTCGGCGACCCGGCCACCGGCGAGTACCGCACACTCCTGGCCGTCGGGCCCGAGGACGCGATCACGACCGACGTGGCCGGCTTCACGCACGACGGCTCGGCCGTCTACCTCGTCACCTCCAAGGACGTGAACGCGGCCCGCCTCCTGCGCATGGACGTCGAGACCGGCGACTTCGAGGTGCTGGCGGAGGATCCCATCTACGACGTGTCGGACGTCGAGGTCGACCCGGCCACGCACGAGGTGCAGGTGGTCACGTTCACCCGCGAGCGCGCGGATCACGTCGTTCTCGACGAGTCGCTGCAGGCCGACTTCGCAGCGATGCGGGCGCTCCATCCCGGCGACCTGCACTTCAACGGCCGCGACCACGCCGACCGGGTCTGGATCCTCGGCTTCACCGCCGACGACGGTCCCGTCGCCTACTACGCGTTCGACCGCTCGACCGGCGAGGCAACCTTTCTCTTCGCCCACAAGCCCGACCTCGCGGCGTACACGCTCGCGTCCATGGAGCCGTTCTCGCTCACGTCCCGCGACGGCCTCGAGCTGCACGGCTACCTGACCTTTCCGCCCGGCTCGGCCCGTTCCCGGGTCGCAACCGTCCTCTTCGTCCACGGCGGCCCGTGGGCACGGGACGAGTGGGGCTTCAGCCCCGATCCGCAGTGGCTCGCGAACCGCGGCTACCTGTGCGTCCAGGTGAACTACCGCGGCTCGACCGGCTACGGCAAGGAGTTTCTGAACGCCGGCGACCGCGAGTGGGGCGCGCGCATGCACGACGACCTGCTGGACACGGTCGCATGGGTCATCGAGCAGGGGTACGCCGATGCCGAACGGATCGCGATCTACGGCGGGTCGTACGGCGGCTATGCCGCCCTGGTCGGCGCCACCTTCTCGCCCGACGCGTTCCGGTGCGCGATCGACGTCGTCGGCCCGTCCGACCTGCGCACGCTGATCCGGAGCATCCCGCCCTACTGGGCGCCCCTCGTGGCCCAGTTCCACCAGCGGGTCGGGAACCCGGACACCGAGGCCGACTTCCTGTGGTCGCGATCGCCGCTCTCGCGCGTCGACGCCATCCGCATCCCGATGCTGATCGCGCAGGGGGCGAACGACCCGCGGGTGAAGAAGGAGGAGTCCGAGCAGATCGTGGCGGCGATGAGCGAGCGCGGCATCCCCCACCGCTACCTCGTGTTCGAGGACGAGGGCCACGGGTTCCGCAAGCCCGAGAACAACCTGGCGTTCCACGCCGCCGCCGAGGAGTTCCTGGCGGAGCATCTGGGTGGACGCCTCGAGCCCGCCCACGCCGAGGAGGGGACGATCGCGACATGACCGACGCCTGGTACGACCCGGACCACTTCCCCGAGCTGCGCGAGGAGCCGCCCTGGGTCATGGAGGAGATGATCGCGAGCGAGCCCGCGCTGGTCGAGCGCATCGTCGGCTCCAGCGACCCCTCCGCGGTCGCGCTGCTCTGCAAGGGCGCCGGGCCGCTGGCCGTCGTCGGCTGCGGGACGAGCGAACACGGCGCCCTCGGCGTGTCCGAGATGCTGCGCGAGGCCGGGATCTCCGCGCACACCCGCGACGGCCTCGAGGCCGCGCTCGAGCCGCAGACGGGCGGCACCGTGATCGGCGTCTCCCACG